>DATEOS010000362.1:0-3428 GCA_035273815.1 Candidatus Limnocylindria bacterium | reverse complement strand
CTTGAGATGCAGGGCGGCATCGGCGATGTAGATCATGTAGTTATAGACGCTGATCTTGCCCGCCGCCGGCGAGTCGGCATCCCAGACGATGTCCCAGCTGGTGGGCGCCTCCGGGAACGTCTCGGTGTTGTACAGGAGCACGTTCGCGCCGCGACCATGCGGCACGCCGTACGAAACGCCGTCGACGGTGTTGTGCGGCTGGTTCTTCAGGGCGTCGAAGACGTTCTCGTAGTTCGGGATCAGGTCCAGGTTCACTGGAGCGACGGTGCCGGCCGCGATCATGCGCAGGGTGGCATCGCCCGAGGCCGACACGCCGTCGTACTGGCCGGTCGCCATCAGCGAGACCATGTTGGTCGAGTCGACGCCGTCCGTGGTGTTGACCTGGCAGCCGGTCTCCTCCTCGAACGGATTTACCCAGTCGAAGTTCGGGTCGTTACTGCCATCTTCGGCATATCCGGTCCAGATGACCAGGTTCAACGTGTCCTCCGCGTCGGGCAGTTCCGTCGCCATCCCGCTGGGCGTGTCCGAGCCGCAGGCCGATGCGATCATGGCCAGGGCCGTGAGCAGGCCCGCGATCTTGAGAGTTCTCATGCTGGTCTCCACTCCTCCTCGTCCCCCTTGGTTGGCTCGCCACTGGAGTTCGGCTCAGCGCCACTCAGGCGCAGCACGTGCTCGCGCTTCCAGATGAGGCGGACTGCCTCGCCCTGCGCGCTGAGGACCTCCATCGACGACGTTTCCAGGTTCTGCTGGGTGACGACCAGGTCGCCCCCCACATCCAGGTGCACCAGGTATCGCGTGTCGGGTCCGAGGTAGATCACCTCGCGGATGTGCCCATCGGCGGACTGCTCGTCAGTCACCGGCTGCTCCGCCGGATCGGCCAGCCGGATCTTCTCCGGCCGCACGGTGAAGACGCCGTCCTCGCCGATCAGGGCGCGGGCCGCCTCCCCCGTCAGGAGGTTGCTGGTCCCGACGAATCCGGCAACGAATTTCGTGGCTGGGTGCTCGTAGACATCGGCCGGCGTGCCGATCTGCTGGATTCGGCCGTCATTGAAGACGGCCAGGCGGTCGCTCATGGTGAGCGCCTCTTCCTGGTCGTGCGTCACGTAGATGAAGGTGATGCCAACCTCCGTCTGGATCGCCTTCAGCTCGATCTGCATCTCCTCGCGGAGCTTCAGATCCAGCGCGCCGAGCGGCTCGTCGAGCAGCAGCACGCGGGGACGGTTCACCAGCGCGCGCGCCAGCGCCACCCGCTGTCGCTGGCCACCGGAAAGTTGGGCGGCGCGGCGCCCCTCGTAACCCTCCAGCCGAACCATGCGCAGCGCGTCACGAACGCGTTCCTCGCGCTCGCGCTTCGGCACCTTGCGGACGACCAGCCCGTAGCCGACGTTGTCGCCAATCGACATATGGGGAAAGAGCGCGTAGTCCTGGAACACCGTGTTCACGTCCCGATCAAACGGGGGCACGCCAGTCACGTCGCGCCCCTGAAGCAGCACACGTCCCTCGCTGGGCTGCTCGAAGCCGGCGATCATGCGCAGCGTCGTGGTCTTGCCGGAGCCGGACGGACCGAGCATCGAGAAGAACTCGCCGTCCGCAATGTCGAGGTCGACGCCCGAGACCGCCTCCACGTCGCCGAAGCGCTTGATCACGCCTTCCAGCCGCACGGCTGAAACGGGCGCCGCAGGTTCCGACGATGGATTGCTGGATGGGTCGGGAGATGCCACGGTAGGCGGCAGCGAGGTCATCGGTTCGACGGCCACTTGCTCCTCGAGGCTGCTCGGCACCAGGCCTCGCCGGTGGGCCCGGCTTACTCGGGAGGCGTCCGAGGATTGGCGCACTGTGCCGGTGCGTCGCGGCGGTGTCAAGCCGATTCCCGCAACGAGCCGCCAAGGGAGCCCGGCAATCCGCAAGGCAGGCCGGCCACGGCCCCGGAATCCGCCAAACTCGGATGCTAGAGTCCCGCGAAGGCGACAGGGAGAACGACGCAGTGGACCTGGGCGTGTTCTTCGGGCTCGGATCGGCTGCGGCCTTCGGCGCCGGCGACTTCAGCGGCGGATTGGCCGCGCGGCGGGTCAGTGGACTCACGGTCGCCGGCCTGGCGCAGGCGATTGGCCTGCTGGCGCTCCTTGTGCTCCTTGCCGTGCTGCATCCCGCTCCGCCCACGACCGGCGCGCTCGCCGTTGCCGCCGTGGCCGGCGCGTGCGGCGGCCTGGGACTGGCGGCGCTGTACGCCGGGCTGTCGCTGGGCAGCATGGGGGTCGTCACCGCATTGTCCGGCGTTGGCTCGGCCGCGCTGCCGCTGCTGATCGGCTACCTGCTCGGCCGCGCGCCCGTCTCCCCCGCGCAATGGCTGGGCGTGGTGGTCACCATGGCCGCGGTGGGCGCCGCCAGCGGCGCCACGCGACACGGCGTCCAGCCACGAGCGGTGATGCTGGGCATCGCTGCCGCCGTCTTCTTCGGCCTCTGGTTCCTGCTGCTCGACGTCGCCGCCCAGGAGTCAGGCTCCGAGGCCTGGGCACTCGTCGCCAGTCGCGGCGCGGCCACCGTCCTGATCGGCGGGGCGGCGCTTCTGCGTGGCCGCTATGGCGGCCTGGGCGCCGCCTGGCCGATCGTGCTGCTGGCAGGCACCATGGACGTGACCGGCAACGCCGCGTTCGTGCTGGCGCGCAGCACCCTGCCAGTTGGCGTGGCCGCCGCGTTGTCGGGCATCTACCCCATCGTCACCATGCTCTTGGCCCGGGCCGTGCTCCGGGAATCCCTGCCGCGGCTGGGCATCGCGGCGGTCGTCCTGGCGGTGGTCGGGATCGCCGTCATCTCCCTCGGCTGAGCGTCATGCGGGCCATCCGCCTCCGGTGGAGGCAAGGATGCGGGCTGGGTCGTGGAGGCTCATCATCGGTCCATCTCCCGTTGGCAGGCGCGTCGTGTGACACGCGTGAGAAGGAGAGCGCCGCAGGCCTTACCGCCCGATTACCACCGGCTTACCGGCCCGATGAAGCCGCGTATCATGATCGCCTCCACATGGATGTCCTCCCCCGTCGCGCATGACCTTCGATCGTGTCCCCATCGTCGAGCGGGCGCTCGACGACTACCTCGCTGGAGCCGCCGATGCGGCCGGGTTCCTGGAACCTGAGGCCCCCCTTCGTGAGGGCAGCGGCCTGAGCGCCCGCAAGGCGATCGAACTGTTCGAGGACCAGGTCACGTCGCGTGCGATCGACGTTGCCGGCCGCGAGCTGAAGAAGACGGATCGGTCCTTCTACACCATCAGTTCGGCCGGCCACGAGAACAACGCCGTGCTGGGCGCCATCCTCCGCATCACCGATCCGGCGTTCCTTCATTACCGCTCGGGGGCGCTGATGATGGCGCGCGCCCGGCAGCTCCCGGGCATGACGCCGGCGTTCGACGCCCTGCTGGGGATCGTCGCCAGCAGCGAC
>DATEOS010000361.1:0-3786 GCA_035273815.1 Candidatus Limnocylindria bacterium | reverse complement strand
CTGATCGTTCTCTACAGCGCGCCGGACGATGCGGCAGCCTTCGACGCGCACTATCGCGACGTCCACACCCCGATCGTGCAGCGCTATCCGGGACTGCGCGACCTGCGGCTCACGCGTCCGTCCGGCGTGGCGGGGCGCGACCCGGCGTTCTACCTCGTGGCCGAGATGGCCTTCGACACGCGCGCCGAGCTTGAGGGCGCGCTGGCCTCCGATGCGGGGCGCGAGAGCGGCATGGACCTGCGTAACTTCGCCGGCGCCGGCGTGACCATGCTGATTGCCGATGACGAGGCGACATTCGATGCCTGAGCCGGCAAGCCCTTCCCCGGTCGAGCCCTCCGCGCTGGCCCTGGAGCGGGTCCGCTATGCCAAGGACTACGCCACCGGCGTGGCGACAGTCGCCATCGACCGGCCGGAGGTGCTGAACGCCTTCGACTTCCAGACGCTGCGCGAGCTGGCCCGTGCGTTCGAGGACGCGTCGTGGGACGACAGCGTGGCAGTGGTGGTGGTGACGGGCGCGGGCGAGCGGGCCTTCTGCACCGGCGCGGACCTGGACGAGCAGGCAACCTTCGGCGCCAGCAGCGGCCAGTACTGGCGCTGGATGGGCGCCTTCATCGAGATGCACGACCGGCTGCGCAACATCGGGAAGCCGACCATCGCCCGCATCAATGGCATCTGCGTCGGTGGCGGGAACGAGCTGCAGATGGCCTGCGACCTGTCGGTGCTGGTCGATGACGCGTACATCCGTCACGTGGGGCCCGAGCACGGCTCGGTGCCGGCCGGCGGCGCGACTCAGTGGCTGCCGATCATGGTCGGCGACCGGCGGGCGCGCGAGATCGTGATGCTGTGCGAGGAGATCCCGCCGGCACAGGCCCTGGAGTGGGGCCTGGTCAACCGGGTGGTGGCGCGGGCCGACCTGGATGCCACCGTGGCGGCCCTGGCGGAGAACCTGCGCCGCAAGCTGCCGGAGACGATTCGTTACACCAAGACCCAGCTCAACTGGTGGCGCGACCTGGTCTGGGCGCAGACGGTGACCCACGCCCGGGACTGGCTGGCCATTCACTCCGGGTCCGACGAGACACGCGAGGCGGTGCGCGCCTTCCACGACAAGCGAGCGCCCGACTACGAGGCCCTGCGCTCGGCGGCCGGGGCCGAGACCCTGACCTGTGCCAGCTGCGGTGAGCGCGGCATCCCGGCCTGGTCGCGCTTCTGCCCCGGCTGCGGCGTGTCGCTGACCGCGCTGGAAGAGGGCGTGCCGTGAGCGCCGGGGACGCCGATGGATCCAGCCTGGTCCTGGTCGAACGGCAGGCCGAGGCGCGCACCGCGCTCGTCCGCCTGAACCGCCCCGAGCAGCTGAACGCGCTCAACGCGGCGGCCATGGACGCGCTGTGCGAGGCGCTGGAGGCCCTGGATCGTGACGACGGCGTGCGCGCGATCGTGGTAACCGGCAACCAGCGCGCCTTCGCCGCCGGCGCGGACATCGGTGAGATGGCGAGCGCTACGCCCGTTGAGATGCTCCGCTCGAACCGGATCGGGCAATGGGACCGTGTCCGGAAGATCGGCAAGCCGGCCATCGCCGCGGTCAACGGCTGGTGCCTGGGCGGCGGCTGCGAGCTCGCCATGACGCTTGACCTGATCCTCGCCGGCGAGGGGGCACGGTTCGGGCAGCCGGAGATCAACATCGGCGTCATTCCCGGCGCCGGCGGAACCCAGCGCCTGACCCGCGCCATCGGCAAGGCGCGGGCGATGGAGATGATCCTGACTGGTGAGCCGATGGGCGCCGTCGAGGCTCGCGACCGCGGCCTGGTGGCACGGGTGGTGCCCGATGAGCTGGTCGTGGAGGAGGCCCTGGCGCTGGCCGCGCAGGTCGCGACCAAGTCACCGCTGGCGCTGCGCCTGGCCAAGGAGGCCGTCAACGCCGCCTATGAGACGGACCTGACTCAAGGGCTGGCCCACGAACGCCGGCTCTTCTACCTGCTCTTCGCTTCGGAGGACCAGAAGGAAGGGATGGCCGCCTTCATGGAGAAGCGGAGCCCCGACTTCACGGGCCGATGAGCCTGGGCAACCCCGAGCGACCGGTGGGCGGGCTGGCGGTCCGGGCGCCGGCCGGAGTGGAGCTCAGGCCGTTGGGCCGTGACGATCTGACCGAGGCCGTGGCCCTCGCCCGGGACGGCCATGGCGCGCGATCCATCGACGACCTGGACGGGCTGCGGCCTCGATTCGAAGCCTTGCTCTCTTCGTCGGACGTCACGCCGTTCGTGGCCGAGTCCGGCGGCGCGGCAGCGGGGATCGCCATCCTTCACTTCCGCCGGCGGCTGAACTTCACCAGCTTCGAGGGCTGGATCTCTGAGCTGTTCGTGCGGCCGGTGGCGCGGGGGCACGGGATCGGGCGCGCCCTGCTGGATGCGCTGGTGGCCGAGTGGCGGCTCCGCGGCGGGCATCGGCTGCAGATCCAGGTGCCGGACCAGGCCGCGGCGGCGGAAGCGCTGCTGGCACGGGCAGGACTCGAGGCGTGGATGCTTGACTTCGAACAGCGTCCGGTCGCTTCCCCGGTCAGGGTTGAGCCGCCGCCCGGGGTGACCCTGCGCTCCGCTCACGATGGCGACGGGGAGGTGGTGACCAGCCTGCTGTCCGAGTTCGGGGCGCCCCGCACGCCACCGCCGGAGCGCATGGACGCGGTGCTCCGCACCTTCGACGACCATCTGCGCCGGGTGGAGAAGGGCGAGGCCCGCCTCATCGTGGCCGAGCAAGACGGCGTCGCGGTCGGGGCCTGCAGCCTGGAATGGCGCGCGCCGTTCTGGACGGAGGAGATCCACGCCTGGCTGCCCGACCTGGTCGTGACCGAATCGGCGCGCGGCCGCGGGATCGGGAGCGCGCTGCTGGCCGACGCCATGGGGGCCGCGGCGAAGCGCGGAGCAACGCAGCTGTCCCTGGAATCGGGCCGGACGCGGACGGCGGCCCATCACCTGTATCGGTCCCGCGGCTTCCGCGAGACGGGACAGACCTACCGACTGCTGCGGGCCGAGTGGTGAGCGACTACCTGCGACGCCTGCCGATTGGCCAGCGCGTGTCGACCGCGCCGGTCACCGGGAACGACCTGTGGCCCTTCGACGTCGACCTGGAGACGGTCGCCCTGCAGGAGCCACGTATCCCCGAGCCGCCCCGCGGCGGGGCAGGTGGCGTGGACTGCTCGAGCTGCCGGCGGACGCCCGGCTTCGACGTCTGGCAGGACGCCAGCTGGGCGCTCGGCATCCCTGAGCAGCCAGCGGGGCTGCCGATCCTGGCCGTCCTCATCTCGCGGGCCCATCACGACCTGGAGGACCTGCCGCCTTACCTGGCCGCCGAACTGGGGCCGATGATCCAGCGCGTGGCCCGCGCCGTCGGCTCGGTCGACGGCGTCGGTCGCGTCCACGTCAACCGCTGGGGCGACGGGGGCGAGCACTTCCACATCTGGTTCCTCGCCCGACCGCGTGGGATGTGGCAGCTACGCGGCGCCCTGCTGGCCGTGTGGGACGACCTCCTGCCCAAGGTGCCGCAGGAGGAGTGGGATCGAAACCGCCGGATCGTTGCGGAATCGATGACCGCCGGCGGGGGCACGCAGCTGCTGAGCGGCTAAGCCGGCTGCTGAGCGGCCAGCCTGGTCCGGCCTTACTCCTCGTCACCCTCGCGCGGCGCCTGGACCCACCACTCGGCGAACTCGCGGACGCGCTCGTCATCCGCGAAGCGCAGGAGCCAGATGTTGGCGTACGCCTCGGTCCATGGCTCGCCGTCGCCGCGGTCGTAATAGGT
>DATEOS010000360.1:0-4572 GCA_035273815.1 Candidatus Limnocylindria bacterium | reverse complement strand
GTCGGGTCCCACGTCGCCTGCCAGCGCGCTCGACAGGCCCTCCGCGGCGCCGGCCACGGCCGCTCCCCACTCGCTGTCACGCAGCTGCGGCTCGACGCGGTCGGCCAGGATCAGGTCGAGCTCCTGGTCGCTGACCTCGGTCAACAGGTCCCCGATCCACAACGCGTCGCGCCGGTCATCGATCGCCACCACCAGCAGCGCGTCGTTGCCGCCCAGGCCGTTCTCCGCCGCGACGGCATCGGCGTAGTCGGTGACCTCCTCGCCGTCAGTGGTGTCCACGTAGAGCGCCCAGAGCTGGACGTTGTCCTCGTCCTCGAGCGCGGTAATGGCAGACTCCGCCTCCGCAATCTGCGACTCGCTCATCACGCCCGACTCGTCCACGACGCGCTCCGATAGCGTCTGGGCCAGCGCGGGCGCGACCACCATGGCGATGAGCAGCAGGGCAGCCGCCAGGGCAGGCAGCACGGATCGAAGGGCGGGCATCATGAACGAGGATAGGACCCGGACGGGGCCGGGTCGATTCGCACCACCGACCGTGGCGCGGTCAGGCATCTGCGCTCCAGGGCCCGATGCCAGACGCGCGCTCCACGCGCACCCGCGTCACGAAGCCCGGCGGAGGATCCGGCATGGCCGGGAATACGGCATTGGGGCCGATGTACGTGCGCGCCAAGCGCTGCAGCAGCTCCGGCGCCCCACCCTCGGTGATGCGTGCTTTGCCGTAGAGGACGAGGTACTCGCGCAGGCCCCATTGGTTGATGCGCTCCGACTGCAGCGTCAGCGCGATGCGCGGATCACGGCGCAGGTTCCGAAGCTTCCGCTGGTCATCCAGCGTGCCGATCACCACCTCGCCGTCCTCAACGCCCACCCAGGCCGCGCTGACGTGCGGCGCTCCGTCCGCAGCAAGGGTGACGACGGTAGCCACCGCGGCTGAGTCCAGCAGGCGCAGGGCTTGCGGGCTCAATCGCTCCAGCGGGCTCTCATCCATGTATCACCTCACAGCACGCGCTGGACCAGAGTCCGCCGGGGGCGGCGCGGCCCGTCCAGCCGCGCCACCCGAATGGGGCCCCCGACGGCGTCTCCCTCCGATCTATCGGCCGTCGTCCTCCACCTGCGGTGTGCCCAGCAGGTAGCCGCCGAAGGCCATCAGCCACATCATCACCGGGTACACGATCATCCGCTCGGCCCCTCCGTGACCGATGGCGCCGAACACCCCCGGATTCCCGGAATCGCCGATCACCATCAGGACCACGAAGCCGAGTCCGATGATGCCGGTCAGCGCGGAGATGATCCGCATCGGTCCAGTCACCACCACCGCGCAGGCGATGGCCTCCACGTTGAAGAAGATGAAGGCGGACAGTGCGAAGAGCGAATGCGCGTCGCCGCTGCTGAGCGGAAACAACCCGGCACCAATGGCGCCGAGCCCGGCCAGCACGAAGGTCGCCAGGACCCACAGTCGCGCATGCGATCGGTAAAGCAGGAATCCGCCGACGATGTTCAGCGCGCCAATGAACACCAGCGAGGCGTTGAAGAGCAGCGCCGTTTCGCTGGTCACGCCCAGGTCGCTGATGGCCCCACCGCCGATGTCATAGCCGGGCGCCATGGAGGCGGCCAGCATGATCGCGGTCATGAACTCCGCCGCCAATACGAAGAGCACGATTCCTGCGCCGCGTCGGGCGTCGAGGATCGCGGCGCGTTCTGAGATCTGCGGTCGAGTCCCCAGCCCGACCGGATGAGTCTGTGTCGTCATCTCTCTCCTCCCCACACGCCGCCCCAGGCGGCGATTTGTCTAGCTGAGGGCCACCAGGACGGCCGCGACGGCCACACCGATGACGAGCGCCAGCACCGTGAACATGATCACTACCGGCAACTGCCGCCTATCGGCGTAGTAGCCGGCGCTGTTGGTAGCCGAATAGAGCGCCATGCCGAGCGATACCGCGGCGACGGGAGTGCCCCAGGACTGGTCCAGGAGCAGCCCAATTCCGCCGATCAACAGCCCGATCGACGCCAGCAGCTCGGCGGTAAGGTGGAAGCGGATGGACGGCAGGCCCTGCGCGACCTCCGGCACCTGGCGTCTGACCAGCAACGTCGACCAGATGCCGGCGATGCTCAGGCCCACGCCGATGCTGACCCCGATCACGAACCAGTCCATGACGGGTCTCCTTCCGTCGTGGATCGTCCGGCTTACGGGTGCGACCCGAAAGTGCCAGATGTCCCTATCTCAGGATGCCGTTGGCTCCGATGTCAGAAGCACAGCCCCCAATCGGACCCCATGTGGCCGTGCCCAATCTGCCGGCAATGGAAGCGGGTGGTGCTCAGCAGGCTCTCCGCGGTATCTGGCGTCCAGTTCACGCCGTTGAGCATCACAGTGCCCGAGGCCACCGCCTCACGCAGCGTGTCATTCGAATTCGTATTCAGAATGACGATGCCCGGATAGCGGTGGTGGAGGTGCACCGGGTGGCGCTGCGCCGGGCCCGTGGCCAGCCAAACGAGGTTGACCACGGCGTCTGCCTGATCGCCACTCACCTCGTCGACCATGGGGACGACCGCTGTCACCGTGGCGCGTGCCATGCTGGCCGGTGCGTGAAGCGGCACCATCACCTGGCCGTACCAATCGGCCAGGAGCGTGCCGCCGCCTCCGCCGCCACCGGCAGCCGCAGCGGTGACCTCGGCAGGGGCCTCCTCGACGATGATCTCGACGCTCGTCACTCCCTGGTGCACCACGCCACCTCCAGCGCCGTGCGCCGGCATGTACAGCGCTCGAGAGCTGGCAACCAGGACGGACGTGGACAGCCGCCCCTCAGTCGACGAGAACGTTGCATACGCGTCCCGGCTGAGAACGTGGTTTTCCAATGGGGTCGCGGCCAGAGCGGTGGCTGGCAGTGCAGTCACCAGGCCGAGAGCAAACAATAGAGACAGAAATGCGCGCGTCATGACGCTACTCCCCAACTCTTACACGCTGAGGCTGCGCGGCTGACGGGAGGCGCGCCAGTGCCCTACGGCCTGATCTCATGAGGCAAGTGGCGTGACCCAGCGGCCCATCGAATCAGGCTGCCTGATCCTTCTACGGGCCAAAATGTCGAGTCTGCCGCGCTCCGTTCGTTGGCAAAGTGACGGCGGGAGACGCCCGCACAGACTCGAGGTGCATTCCCGTGACCCACTTCCTCCTATCGGTTCACACGACCGCAGCAGCAGGGAAGCCGATGTCCGACGAGGACCGGCAACGCTCGTCCTCCCAGATCGCGACGCTGGAGGCCGAGATGAAGTCCGCCGGCGCCTGGGTGGTCAGCGCGAGGTTGGGTGAGCCGCAAGCCGCGACCGTGGTCGAGTCGCATAAGGGCAGGATCCGAATGACGGACGGTCCGTTCATCGAGGCCAAGGAGCAGATTGGCGGCTTCTACATCATCGAAGCGCCTGACCAGGAGGCCGCGGTCCGCTGGGCGTCGAGGACCAGTGAGGCCATCGGCATGCCCATCGAGGTGAGGCCGTTCGTCGGCATCGCCGTCGGCTGACGGGTACGTGTCGGCAAATTACAGCCACGCTGAGCTTAGGCGCCTTGCGAGCGATGGCGGCTCGGCTGCCGGCGCGCGCCCACGCTCAAAAGCTGCCATGAACCTCGCGCCACGCGCCGCTCTTGCCACCTAACGCCAGCCACGCCGCAACGTGGCGACAAATCGGACGAGCTGCGCCGGTAACCGCAGCCTGGCTGACGTTACCGGTCCCGGGTCAGACCCAGGGCAGCTGGATGGGCAGGATCGCGTTCAGGAGCAGGCCAAGGATCAGCAGCGCGCCGGCACGGCGCGTATGGATGAAGGCGGCGCCCACGAACCACAGTGGCCAGCCGACCTCCATGCCTGGCGGTCGCGTCGCGGGCTTCGGCTGGGTGAAGACGGCCAGCACCTGGATCAGGCGCGGGATGCCCAGCAGCACCAGCGCCACCCACGGACCGATGAAGCCCACCAGCGCCGCCCCGATCACGATCGGGTAGAACGCGATCATCAGCCCCTGGGCCACCAGCCTGGCCCGGGCCTCGCCCAGGATCACGGGCAGGGTGTGGATGCCCTTGGCCGCATCGGCCTCGATCTTGTCGATGTGCTTGCCGAACAGCACGGTCGTCACCAGGATCGCATACGGCAGCGACGCGAGCCAGACCCAGCCGGGCAGCTGTCCGGTGGCCACGAAGAACGTGCCGCCCACCATCAGCGGCCCCCACACGATGAAGACGCCGGGCTCCCCCAGGCCGATGTGCTTCAGCCGGATGGGCGGCGCCACGTAGAAGACCGAGATGAACAGACCGGCGAGCGCGAAGGCGATGACCAGCGGCCCACGCTGCGACGCCAGGATCAGCATGATCCCGAAGTCGATGGCGTTGGCGATCAGGATGGCGGCCGCTAGCTGTCGCTTGCTGACCCAGCCGGACAGGATGGGGTGCGGCGCGTACAGCGCCCGCACGTACTCGTCGGTGTCCACTCCGCCTTCCAGGTCGAAGTAGTCGTTGATCATGTTGTTGGCGGCGTGGGCCACCACCAGGCCAATGACCGAAAGCGCCATCAGCCCCCAGTCCACGGCAATGAC
>DATEOS010000359.1:0-2727 GCA_035273815.1 Candidatus Limnocylindria bacterium | reverse complement strand
CTGGCCCTGGTGACGCTGGGCTTCGGCGAGATCATCCCGGAGTTCTTCTACAACGGCAGCGACATCGGCGGCCACAACCTGACCAACGGCACCCAGGGCATGCAGCCGGTGGACCGGATTCGGTTCCTTACCTTCGATCCGACCGGGAAGTTGGTCTGGGGCGACCTGGACGACTTCGCCAACCTGCCCCGGTTCTTCATCTTCTGCGGGCTGGTCGCCCTGGTCATGTTCGCCTCGCTGCGGCTGCGCGACGGCAAGCTCGGCCGGGCCTGGCTCGCGATCCGCGAGGACGAGCTCGCCGCCAGCGCCATGGGCGTGCCGCTGATGCGGACCAAGCTCTCCGCGTACGGCATCGGCGCGGTCGCCGGCGGCATCGCCGGAGCGGCGTTCGCCGCGCACATTGCGGCCGTGCTGCCCGACCGGTTCAAGTTCGACATCTCGATCACGCTGCTCGCCATGGTCGTGCTGGGCGGCATGGGCAACGTCTGGGGTGTCACGATCGGCGCCCTGGTGCTGGCTCTGCTGAACCGGCCGGTGCTGCCCAACATCCAGCGCACCATCACCGAGTCCGGGTCGGCCGACTCCGTCGGCACCACTCTGTTCGTCATCGGTCTGGCCATCCTGATCGGCGGTCTGGCCTGGTACTTATCCGCCCGAAAAGGGTTGTTCCTCATTTTCCTGGGCGTGCTGGTCGGCGCCCCCGGCGTGCTGCTCTACACCATTGGACCCAGCGTCGACTTCCAGTACTTCGTCTTCGGCAGCGTGCTGGTGATGATGATGCTGTTCCGCCGGGAGGGCTTCATCCCCGAGGCCCGCACCAAGCTCGTCCTGCGCGAACCCGGCCGGACCGAGGCGGAGGCGTTGGGCGCCGATATGGAGGACGTGGCACCCGAGCTCGAAGCGCTGCACGACGATGTCGTCCACGCCGGCGGCTCCGTACCACCGGCAGACACCACCGATAGGACCACGCCGTGACCACGCCCAGCGCCGCTCCCGCCTCGCCACCGATCGCCTATGCCGGCCCGGCCCTGCAGGCCACCGACATCACGGTCAGCTTCGGCGGCCTCATCGCGGTGAACAACGTCAGCTTCACCATTCCGCGCGGCGGCATCGTCAGCCTGATCGGGCCCAACGGCGCCGGGAAGACGACGTTCTTCAACGCGCTGACCGGCCTGTACAAGGTGGCCAACGGCACGGTGCTGCTCGACGGCCGCGACGTCACCGGCATGCCGCCGCACAAGATCGCCGGGCGCGGCATGGCCCGCACCTTCCAGAACATCCGGCTGTTCGGCCTGATGACGGCGGAGGAGAACGTCAAGGTCGCCATGCACGGCCACCTCAAGGCGACCGTGTTCGGCACGATCCTGCGTACCCCGTGGCAGCGCCGCGAGGAGCGGGCGGCCCACGACGAGGCGTTGGACCTGCTCGACTTCGTCGGCATCGGCAAGACGGCCGGGGAGTACGCGCGCAACCTCTCCTACGGCGACCAGCGTCGCCTGGAGGTGGCGCGGGCCCTGGCGCTGCGACCGTCGGTGCTGCTGCTCGACGAGCCGACGGCCGGCATGAACCCGCGGGAGTCGGCCATCTTCACCGACTTCGTGCGTCGGGTACGGGATGAGAAGAAGCTCTCGATCCTGCTCATCGAGCACGACATGAGCGTGGTGATGCGGGTCTCGGAGCGGATCACGGTGCTGGACCGGGGCGAGATGATCGCCGAGGGCAGCCCGGACGACATCCGTTCCAACCAGCGGGTGATCGAGGCCTACCTGGGCAAGTCGGGGATGGAGAACGGGCGATGAGCACGCCGATGCTGACGGTCGACGACATCCACGTCTACTACGGGAACATCGCCGCGCTGAAGGGCCTGTCCTTCACCGTCGGCCGGGGCGAGATCGTGACGCTGTTGGGTTCCAACGGCGCCGGCAAGTCCACCACGTTGCGTACCGTCTCCGGCCTGTTGCGGCCACGCAAGGGCATGGTGACGTTCCAGGGCAAGCGACTTGACGGCGTGCAGGCCCACGACGTCGTGAAGCTCGGCATCGCCCAGTCCCCCGAAGGTCGGCGCATCTTCCCCCGGATGACGGTCAGCGAGAACCTCGACCTCGGCGCCTACCTGCGCAAGGACGGGGCCGAGGTGGCCAAGGACCGGGAGAACGTGCTCGAGCTGTTCCCACGGCTGCGGGAACGGATCACCCAGAAGGCCGGCACCATGTCCGGCGGCGAACAGCAGATGCTCGCCGTGGCGCGGGCCCTGATGGCCCGGCCCGCGCTGCTGCTGCTGGACGAGCCGTCGATGGGCCTGGCCCCGGTACTGGTGGATCTCATCTTCGACACGATCGCGCGGATCCGGGAGCAGGGCACCACGGTGCTGCTGGTGGAGCAGAACGCCCTGGCCGCGCTGCGGGTGGCCGACCGGGCGTACGTGCTGGAGTCCGGCTCGCTGAAGCTCTCCGGCTCGGCCGAGGAGCTGTCCCGCGACGAGGAGATCGTCAAGGCCTACCTGGGCGGTTAACCGAAAAGCGGTTAACCAAGCGATGACCGAAAGCGATGACCGAACGCGGCTGATCGGCAGCGGCTGATCGGGACTGATTGATGGCAATGGTTGACCGCCATCGATCAGTAGGCGCATGCTTGCCCGAGCCCGCATCGTGGGGGTTGGCGGATTATGCCCCAGACCGTCAGGTGAGGTGCGCCATACCCCGCACCCATGGCGGTTCGGCCATGGCC
>DATEOS010000358.1:0-2457 GCA_035273815.1 Candidatus Limnocylindria bacterium | reverse complement strand
GCAGCTTTCCCGACAACAAACGCACTCCTCCTCGGACGGGCACAATCATCCGCTTCGGTCCGGAGCTATAGCACAGCCCGCCTGCCGGTGCTCCAGACCCTCCAGTCGTGAAACCAGCCGCGCCAGCGAGGCTTCCGCTCAAACCGGCCTGGCATAGATCTCACCCCACTCACGCAGCTTGGTATAGCGCGGTTTGGTCATGGTACCGTAGACCGCCACCGCGCAGGCCTTCTTCTCGCCGACCAGGATGACCAGCCGCTTGCCCCGGGTGACGCCGGTGTAAAGCAGGTTCCGGTGCAGCATGACCAGGTGCTGCAGCGTCACCGGGATCACCACGACCGGGTACTCCGAGCCCTGGCTCTTGTGGATCGCCGTGGCGTAGGCCAGCACCACCTGATCCAGTTCATCGAAGCGGTAAGAGATGTCGCGCTCATCGAACCGGATCACCAGCTCCGCCTTGTCCGAATCAACCGACACGATCCGGCCGATGTCGCCGTTGTAGACCTCCTTGTCGTAGTCGTTGACGATCTGCATCACCTTGTCCCCGGCGCCGAAGGCAAAGCCGAACCGCTCGACCCGAACCGCACCGGGCGGGTTGATCGCCTTCTGCAGCTCGATGTTCAGGGAGCGCGCGCCCACCGACCCGACATTCATCGGACACAGCACCTGGATGTCGCGGATCGGGTCGAACCCCTGGCTGCGCGGCAGGTGGCGGGCGACCAGATGGACGAGCGTGTCCACTAGCCGCTCGGGCGTATCGGCGTCGACCCAGTGGAAGTCGCTGGTTTCTCCCCGGCCCGGCAGCAGCGGCAGCCTGCCGGTGTTGATGCGGTGGGCGTTGGTGATGATCCGGCTGCTGGCCGCCTGACGGAACACCTCGGTCAGCCGCACCACCGGCACGATGCCGCTGTCGATGATGTCGCCCAGCACCCTTCCGGGTCCGACGCTGGGCAGCTGGTCGACGTCGCCGACCAGCAGCAGCGCCATGCCGGGCGGAACGGCCTTGAGCAGCGCGTACATCAGCGGGACGTCAACCATCGACGTTTCGTCCACCACCAGCAGGTCGCCCTCCAGCGGGTTCTGTTCCGAGCGCTTGAAGCCGCCGGTGCTGGGATCGACCTCGAGCAGCCGGTGCAGGGTTCTGGCCTCCAGCCCGGTTGCCTCGTTCATCCGTTTGGCCGCCCGGCCGGTGGGCGCCGCCAGCAGGATGCGGACACCCTTGGCCGCGAGTATCTTGATAATGCTGTTGACCAGCGTCGTCTTGCCGACGCCGGGGCCGCCGGTGATCACCAGCACCTTGGCACGCAACGCTTGGCGCAGCGCCGCCGCCTGACTCGGCGCCAGCGAGATCCCGGCCCGTCCTTCGACCCAGGGGATTGCCCGATCGGCATCGATCCCGGACCAGGGCGGCGGACCATCGTTGAGGGCGCTCAGCCGCTCGGCAATGTTGCGCTCGGAGTGGAACAGCCAGCCCAGAAACACCGCCGGCTGGCCGCCGATCGTGTCCTCAACCAGCGTGCCCTCCGCCACCTCCTCGGCGATCGCCTGTTCGATCAACCCGGCCTCGACCTCCAGCACCTTGGCTGCGGCCTCGATCAGCTCATCGCGCGGCAGACCGCAATGCCCCTCATCCATTGCTTCGGCCAGGACATGCGACAGGCCGGCCCGGATGCGCAGCAGCGACTCCCGGGCAATGCCGAAGGCGGCGGCGATCCGGTCGGCGGAGGCGAAGCCGATACCGCGCACGTCGCGGGCAAGCCGGTACGGGTTCTCGCTGATCAGGCGGATGGCGTCGCTGCCGTAGAGGCGGTAGATCCGGACACTCCGGGATGTGCTGATCTGATGGCCGTGCAGGAAAATCATGATCTCGCGGACGGCACGCTGCTCGGCCCAGCCCTCGATGATCTGGCGGGCCCGCTGCGGCCCGATGCCGGGCAGCGTGCGCAGTCGCTCGGGCTCTGCCTCGATGACCTCGAACACGGCATCGCCGAAGGCGGCGATCAGCTTGCGGGCGTAGATGGGGCCGATGCCGCGGATCAGGCCGGAGGACAGGTACTTCTCGATGCCCTCGGCAGAGGCGGGCGGTGCCGATTGGAGGAAGGAGGCGCGGAACTGCAGACCGTGGCTGCGGTCGTTGACCCACTGCCCGGTTGCCTGTATGCGCTCGCCCGCGGTGATCGTCGCCGCCTGCCCGACCACGGTGGCCAGGTCGCGGCGCCCCCGAACCTGGACGCGCAGCACGCAGAAGCCGGTATCCGGATTGTGGAAGGTCACCCGCTCGACCGTGCCGACCAGCATCTCACCGGCACTCTGCCGTGCCGGACCTTCCAGGGCAGTGGTCAAGGTTTCAAAGCTCCAACTCCTGCAGTTCGACTCCGGCTGGCCAGTACCCGGGTCAGCGCCGCCTCAATCGCCTGCCGGTCCACCGCGTCAGACGTTCAGTCAGCATATATGAAC
>DATEOS010000357.1:0-2344 GCA_035273815.1 Candidatus Limnocylindria bacterium | reverse complement strand
GACGGCACGGCCAGCGGCGAGGGGCGAGACACGTGCTGGCTGGCCGGCGAGGTACTGACTCTGTGCGACGTCGCGTGCACCCTGGCCGATGGCCGCCGCCCGCTCGATACCGGTCTGCCCAGCGGTGCGTGCCGCCCGGATGTCGGCGACGCCACTCCGCGTCACGCCGTGGAAGGCTGACTGTGTCCTGGCCCGCACGGCATCGAGCGTCTGCTGCGCGGACTCGCGCACCGCCGCCGCTTGCTGCTGCAGGCCCAGCCGCTCGGCGCGGATGCGAGTCTTGAGCGCGTCGATCTCGGCGTCGAAGCCCGTCGCGAGCCCCCGCCGTGTCTTGTCGAAGGCCTGCTTCGCCGACGCGGAGATGCCCTCCTGCAGGAGCGACTTCACCCCGGTCTTGAGCGGACCCATGACGAGGTCTCCGCCGGCCTCCATCGCAGCCTGCCCGCCGCCCGCCGCCAGGACGCGTTTGGTCGGGGTGTCATAGGCGTCCGGCGCGGGGGGTGGACCGAAGTACTCGTTGTAAAGCTGCCCCGCCGCGCCGCCGATCGACGAGCCCGCGTAGCGTCCAATCACGGCACCCGCCCGCATGCCTTGTGGACCGCCCCGCGCCCCGAGAAGCGCGCCGCCGATGCCGCCGATGGTGCCCCCGAGGTTCGGCCGGTCGCCAGCTTCCGTCGGGTCGAGGCCGAACTTGTGCAGCAGCCCGACGTCTTTGTCCTCGCCACGGGTCCGCAGCCAGCGCTGGATGGTGGGGGAGAACTTGGAGAACTCCTCGTCCTCGGTCGGGGTGGTGCCGTGCGCAGGCGTCAGCGGCGGCCCAGCGTTCGGGTTGGGAGTGTCTCCCCCCAGCTCGTGCTGGTAGCGCATCACCTTCGCCATCACGCCCGGGACGTAGTCGGTGTTGCGGACGACGCCGCCGTACTCGGTCAGGATCTTGTTGGGGTCGCCGCCGTGGCGATCGAACAGCTCCTTCAAGTAGCGCACGCCGGTGCGGACGTTCTGCACAGGGTCGTTTGGGTCGGCCTGGAAGCGAGCGGCAGTCGAGGGCAGCAGCTGGAAGGTGCCGACAGCGTGTGTCTTCTGCCCGTCGACGGTGATCTCTGGCCCCATGGCGGCGGGGTTGAAGCTCGACTCCTGATCGGCCACGGCGAGCGCCAGTGCCTCGGGGAGGCCGGCGGCCTTGGCTTCCCGTTTGATGAAGTCCTGAACGCTGAGACCGTCCTGCGGCGGCATCGCGCTACGTGCCCTTCACACGAAACTGCTTCGTCGCGGCGTCCCAGTAGTACTCGGGCTGTGCCGTGGGGGTGGCGCCTGGCTTCGGCGGGACGTTACCAGGCTGCCGCACCGTGTCCGGCGCGGCGATCGTCCAGGGGTTGAAGCGTTCGGCAGGCGGCCCAAAGATCGCCTCCTCCTGGATACCGACCATCGCCGGATCCTTCAGCTGCTCGCGCACCGTGGCGCGGTACTGCTGGTCGTAGGTGCCAGCCGCCGTCCACATGTTGGCGCCAACCTTCATCATGTCGTCGACGAGGCTGTCCGGCAGCGTGCCGCCGCCCCGCATCCACTGCGCGATCTGGCCCTCGATGCGCTCCATCGCTGAACCGATCTGTCCCGAACGGCCGAACTCAGACGGCATGACGACCGAGGCCGCCTCACTCGTGCGGACGAAGGCGGTTCGGAAGGGCTCCCAGGCGACCATCTTGCCGGCCTTGAGATCCTTGTAGGCCGACGCCATGTTGGTCAGGTACATCTGCATCCCGCGGATCGGCCCGTTGAAGGTGTTGTAGTCCTTCTGCATCGCCCGCATCGTGCTGACGCGCCCGGTGCCGCTCAGGGGATTGGCGGCATTCGCAGCGCCGCGCTCCCGGGTGACCGCACCGGTCCGCTCCACCATGAGGTCGGTGATCTCGTCGTTCACCTGCTGCTGTTTGGCGGGGTCGTTGACGAGATCAATCTTCGTCCAGCCGTGACTGCGAGCGACCTGGTTCTCCAGCGCCCCGCCGCTCATGGCGGAGGCGGGCTGCGCACGGGTGATGATGGCACCCTCCGGGAAGGGCTGCCCGTTGGCGTCGGTGTAGCGGCGAGTCGACTGGTCGTACGAGCCCATCGTCTGCACCAGCTGCCCCGTCTGGGGATCTTTGTACTCCAGGTACAACGACCGGTAGGGCGCGGCGGCGCCTGCGCGGATGTGCGTGTCCTCGTAGAGGTCCGTCGCCATCTGCCGCGCCTGGTCGAGCGGAATGCCCCGGCGGACATACATATCGGTGTAGGCGTCGATGGTGCCGGTGATCTCGGCCCCCACCGCCTGCTGTTTGAGATCGGCCGCCGACGGGAACATGTTGGG
>DATEOS010000356.1:0-2062 GCA_035273815.1 Candidatus Limnocylindria bacterium | reverse complement strand
CTTGCGCCATCGCTGCGGTCACCATCAGCGAATCCACCGAGATGTCGTACCGGCACATGGCATAGAGCGCGTCCGGCGTGAGGAACGGCAGCGGCTGGTTGCCGGGCGCCGGCGGCGGCAGCAGCACCATGCGGTTGACCGGGAGCGTCTCGCGCAGCCTGGCGAATGCGTGGCCCGAGCTGACCAGTGGCACGGCCATCGTGGCGGTAATGTGGATGATGCCGCCGAGCAGCACGGCGCCGATGACGGTGCGCCAGCTAACCTCGCTCAGCCATTTGGGCAGCTTGGGCATCCTCGTCACCGGCACGCGAGGCGCTGGATGGGGGGCAGGGCCTTCTCGCGGCCGTCGTACACAGCCGCGGCCCAGGCGGCATCCTGCACGGTCAGGACCAGGTTGACCCGGCTGCCGCCGATAGGGAGCCAGTTGCCTGGCCGTGCGTCGCGCGCCAGCGTTATGATCGCTCGCCCGTCGGGCTCGCGCATGACGCTGGCGCTGCTGAAGGCGTAGCGGTCCGCGGGATTGGGGATCAGGCCGCCCTGGCCGTCGAACGCGGCGAGGCTCCACCAGCCACCGCCGTCGAGGCCTTCCATGACGATCGCGTATTCGCAGCCCGCGTGCAGCCGCCCGCCGCGGGTGTCGGCCTTGGCTTGGTAGGTGATCTCCAGCGTGGAGGCGAGCGGGAGCAACCCGTTGCGGACCGTATGTGCGCGCGTGTAGGGGTCGGCGTCCGGGCGCCCCGCCGCGCTCCAGGTGATCCAGGGCCCGGAGGTCCGCGTCGATAGGCGCGATCCGGCCTCGATCATGTACCAAGCCGACGCCAGCCCGCCGCCGACCGCGAGCACGGCGAAAAGCGCCAGATTGATCACGATGTTCGCTATGAGGGTCAGGCTGACATCCCCTGGTCGGGCCCCATCAAGGCCGTGACGGTGCGGTTGCGCCCGGTACCTCGGCACGCCGCTCCGTCGCGGCCACCGGTGGTTTCGCCTTAGGTTCCGGCGGACGCGACTTTGGCGCGGCTGCGGCGGGCGGTGCCGCGCTTGCCGGCGGCGATGTGCTCGCGGGCGTAGTGCTGGCCGGTGTCGGTTGCAGCCCCGAGGCCTGCCGCATGCTCTCGACGACTTTCTTCAGGGCCGTCCGCGTCTGGTCGGGCATGAGGCTGCTCGACCTCTGCGCGGCCTGGGCCACCTGGGCCTGCGCCATTCCCGGGTCCGTGCGCCTGAGATCGATGAGGCGCTGCTGCTCGGCCACCTGGTTGGGATGCAGGCCGAGGCCCGGGATCGGCGGAATTGCGCGATAGTTCTTGTGCGCCACCGACATGTAGCTGTGCCAGGCCTGCGTCGGCAGGCTGCCGCCGGTGATGCCGGGCATCGGGCGGAAGTCGTCGTAGCCCACCCACACCCCGGTCACCAGCGCGCCGGTGAAGCCGACGAACCAGGCGTCGCGATAGCTCGAGCTAGTGCCGGTCTTGCCGACGACCGTGGCGAAGTCGAGCTGCGCCTTTGCCGCCGTGCCGTTCGTCACGACCGCCAGCATCATCTGGTTCATGTCCTCGGCCACCTTCCGGCTGACGACCTGAACCGGCGCCGGCTCGTCACGGTCACGGCTGTAGATCAGCTCGCCCTTGGAATTGAACATCTCCAGAATGCCGAAGGGCCTGGCCGTCTTGCCGCCATTGGCGAAGTGGGCGTAGGCGCCGGTGTGCTGCAGCGGCGTGATGCCGGTGTCGCCGAGCGCCATCGAGCAAGTTTTCTTCACCCCCACGACGCCGAGGCGCTGGGTCATCTCCACTACCTTCTCGCGACCGTACTGCAGGGACACGTTGACGGCGGGAATGTTGAGCGACATGCGGAAGGCGTCGAGCGCGGCCAGCGAACGGCCGGAGCTGCCGCCGGAGTAGTTCTTGGGGGCCCAATTCCCGCAGTTGCCGCCGTAGTCCCGCACGATGGACCGCGGGTTCATACCGTGCTCGAAGCCCGTGGCGTAGACGTAGAGCTTGAAGGAGGAGCCCGGCTGCCGGCGGGCGTGGGCAGCGCGGTTGAACTGGTTGTCCTCGTAGTCGAG
>DATEOS010000355.1:0-5355 GCA_035273815.1 Candidatus Limnocylindria bacterium | reverse complement strand
GACCTCGTTCCTGCTGGGCATCCCGGCGGTGACTTCGAGCGCGGCCATTCAGACGTTGCTGCAGGAGCGCGTGCCGGATGCCTACCGAGGTCGGGTATTCGGGTCGCTCTCCACCATGGTGGCGCTCATCTGCCTGGTAAGCGTGCTCGGCTTTGGCGGGGCGCTGGCATCGGTGATTGGCATCGTGCCGGTGCTGAGCCTGTCAGCCGTGATCACGGCCTCGGCCGGGGTGTTCGCACGCCTGGCCCTGGGCGAGTCGCAGCGCGCCATGCCTGACAACGCCGACGCCGAGCCGGCATGAACACTGCCGTCGAGCCCGCACACCTGGTTTGCGTACACCAGCGCCGATGGGTCCATCATCGTCGGGAACGGCGCGGCGGTACGCAACATGAGGGTGCAGTGACGCGCTCCGCCCTCCATTCGGCGCTCTTGTACGCAAGGCGTGAGTACTGGGGCTGACTATGCCTCCACGACCCGGCGCAGCGCCTCCTCGAAGCGGCCGATGTCGCCGTACGTCCGGATGGAGCCTGCCTGCTCATCGGTCATGGGTCCGACAGCAACCTTCGACATGCGCAGGACCGATTCCTCGCCATCCGGCTCGATCTCGTAGTCGGTGTCCAGGATGGAGCCCGCGAATACGCGCCCGCGCAGCCCAAGGCGGTGCGGCCGGTCGTAAACGGTCACGTGCCCGTACAGGTGGCCGGCGCCGTCACCCCAGTCCTCGTAGTGCGCGCCGCCGACCCGCGGTTCGACCACCACCGCCTTGACCCGCTCCTCGCCGTAGGTGGTCGGGAACCAATCCAGCGACTCCTCGGTCAGGGCGCGGAAGATCCGCTCAGGGCTGGCGCGGAAGCGCAGTTCGGTCTCGATCCGGACGGTCCGAATCTCATCGGTCATGACGGCCATGGATGGTCCTCCTTCAACGTGGCGCTCAAGGGCCAGCAGCTCCGCCCCGGCGCGGTCGGCCAGCGGCACGACCCAGCGCTCGTACCAGCGCCGCAGGGGGACGGGATTGAGGTGGTTGAACCGATGCCTCCCGCGACGCCGCATGACCACCAGTCCGGCGTCGGTCAGGACGCCCAGGTGCTGCATCACGGCGAAGCGGCTCAGCTCCGGCATGGCGTCGGCCAGATCCCCGGTGGTCCGCGGACCCTCGCTCAGCAGGTCGAGCAGCCGCCGCCGCTGCGGGCTGGCCAACACCCGCCAAACATCCGCCTCGCCTTCCCGCGTCCCGCCTTTCTGAACCGCCCACATGTGATAACTATATCACATGTGTCCCGCTGCCGCTGCTGACGATGGTCCCCCGAAATTGAGTCATCCGGCTCTCGCCATCCGGCCTCGGCAGAGCGACCCTCGTGGTGCTGGAACGAGTGGTGAGATCGCGGAAGGAGCAGTCATGAATGCCACCATCGCATCGAAGGCGGTCACGGAACCGGTCCGCGCGCGCCGGGATCGTGTTGACTTCGTGGACATCCCGCGACGCACCTACCTGGCGGTCGACGGCTGCGAACGACCCGGCGGCCAGACGTTCCAGAACGCCATCGCCACCCTGTACCCAATCGCGTACGCGCTCCATTTCTTGCTCAGGAAGTCAGGCGTCAAGGCATCCATCGGTGCGCTGGAAGGGCGCTACTGGATCACGACGGAAGACAGGGCCGACGCCAATCCCGGCGGCGAACAGCGAGCGGCGGCACCCTCACGATGGCAGCTCGTGCTGCCTGTGCCGGACAGCGCGACGGAGGCAGACATTGAGCAGGCGATACGCGAGGCCGCCAGACGCCGCACCCTCCCGGCCATGAGCCGACTGCACGTCATCCACTGGGACGAGCACACGTGCGCCCAGCTGCTCCATGTCGGTCCGTACGCGTCCGAGGCTCCCTCACTCACGAGGCTGCGAGACGGGATCACTCGGGCCGGGTTCGAGCCGATCGGCCCGCACCACGAGATCTACCTGAATGATCCACGCCAGGTTGGGGAGACGAGGGCGAAGACGATCCTGCGGCTTCAGGTTCGGTCGCGAACCTCAAGTCCGGACGGGAGCGACTGACATGCGCGTGATGCTTGCCTATGACGATTCGGCAGGTGCCCGGACCGCGCGCGATCTCGTGGCCAACATGGGTCTGCCCGCGGGGTCGACCATCACGCTGGCGACAGTCCTTCAGCCTGTCAGCGACATCTTCGGAGCGCCTGACTTCCAGGCGTCGGGTCCCGCAGAGGCCGCCGCCATACTGATCGCCGATCTGCAGGAGATGTTGACCGACGCCTCAGCGCCGTTCCGTCCGCGATTCCGAGTCGATCAGCGCATTCTTCGCGGGCGGCCTGCAGCCGCGATGGTCGCCGAAGCCGGATCGATCCATCCCGACCTCATGGTCACGGGCAGCCGGGGGCACGGACCATTCGCGAGCGTGCTGCTGGGATCGGTCTCGACCGAGCTGGTCGACCACGCGCCCTGCCCTGTGCTCGTCGCGCGCCGTCCGCGACTGCAACGACTGGTGCTCGGCGTGGATGGCTCGGATGCGGCGCGGCACGCAGTCGAGCTGATGCGGGCGTGGCCCTTCCTCGCTGCCCTTTCGGTGGTCGTCACCTCGGTGGCACCCAATGAGACGGCATGGGCCAGTACCGTCGGCCCGGCGCTGGTGGGAGAGTGGCCGGTCGCCATCGACGAGCTGAATCGGGAGGCGCTTGCCCTGGCCCGGCAGAATGCGGCCGACGCCGCCCGTCAGCTGGCGGAGGCGGGTGTCAAGGTGACGGTGGACGTTCGCTGCGGAGACCCGGCCGATCAGCTGATCGGCGCGGCCGAGGCACATGGCGCCGACCTCATCGTGATTGGATCGCGCGGTCTCGGAACGTGGTCGCGGCTCGTGCTCGGCAGCGTGGCACACAAGGTTGTCCAGCACACCCGGCAGTCCGTCCTGGTGACGCGCCTCGCCCCGCAGCCTGCTACTGCGATGGTGAGTGACGCGGCAGTCGATCCTGCTCGCAACGTGCTGGCGCAGACCTGAACCGGGCGGCCGCCCTACTGCCGTGCCAGCAGGTCCGAAATGCTGGTCGGCTCCATACCACGTGTGTGGCGCAGTCCGAAGATGACCGCCGGGAGTGCCGAGCGTGTCCGGTAGCCGCCCAGATGATTCAGCACCACGCTCCCACCTTGCGCTCCGGACACGATCTTGGCCGCGATCTGGGCGGCGGTTGGTCCGCCCTGTGACACCGGCCGCCAATCGACGGTGTCGATGTCCCACAGGATGGTCTTCGTGTACGAGACCGATGCCGCGGCGATGAGCACTGCCGTGTCGTACGAGCCGAATGGTGGGCGCCAGTACGGCACGGGCGATTGACCGGCGAGCGGCTCGATGACCGCCGCCGCATCGAGCAGCTCACGCCGCAACCGCTCATCAGTCGGCCGCGTGCTCGGGCAGGCTGCGGCACCGCCGCCACGCACCAGGTCACAGTGATTCATGGTGTGATCGCCCACCTCGAAGAGCTCTGGATACTGGCTCACCATCTCGAGCACCGCTCGCCCGGTCGGCGTCCCGGCCGCCGCGCCGGTGGGGAAGATGGTCGTGCACACGCCATTGAGGAGGAGGTAGCGCATGATGCTCATCGCCGGGTCAAGCCGCCCGCCCATGTCGAAGGTGAGCGCGAGCCGCTGGCCGGCGTTCGGGATGCGTCGCACGACCTGCCTCGAACCAACCGGCGCGCGCGGTCCGCTGCCACAGGCCAGCTGCTGGGCTTTGCCCCCGCCGGCCGCGGGCACCCAGCTGCCGTCCCAGGGCGTGCCGACCAGGCGGTAGTAGCGCCGTCCGTTGATGACGGCCACGCGGTCGGCCGGGCGCCGGTACCCAATGCCGATGGTCCGGACCACGGCACTGGTCAGCTGCCAGGCGCCGTCGAAGCGATAGGCGACCACTGTCCCGGGGGGTAGCAGCGTCTCCACCGGGGGGTCGTACCTGACGCTGCCGACCATACCCTCGACGTACGCGACGATCGACTCCGGGACATAGAACCCCGACAGCGGCCCGCTGCCGACCCGGAGGTGGATGCCCCGGCCGCTGATCGCGGTTCGCCCCACGGCGAGCTCGTGCGCGGTGCCGCTGAGCGTTATCCGTTTGCGACCCGTGATCGCGCCGTTGACACCGAACCGGAAGCCGACCTGCGGTCCGGCCTCGAGGACCAGGGGCCGAGGGTGGCTGGCAGTCGGGGGCGCGGCGCGGGCGGCGGGTGCAGGAACAAGGAGCAGCGGCGGCCCCAGGAGGAGGATGACAGCGGCGAGCGCCGCCAGTCGGCGTCGCGGTCGGTCAGGCGGCTGCATCGACCTGTCCTCCCGGCATTGACAGGAAGCTCCTAAGGGTGGGGAAGAACTCGTCCGGGCGCTCCACCCACGGATCGTGCCCGGCGCGCTCGATGAGGTGCAGGCTGGCGTTCGGAATCCCGGCCGCAAGCTCAGCCTGCGCCTCGGGCGGGAAGATGAAATCGCTGGCACCCGCGACGACGAGGGTCGGTGCGGTGATCTCCGGAAGGCGCTCAACGACCGACCACCCCCTCATGAGGTGCTGGCCTGCGAAAATGAGCGCCTCTGGCCGCAGCTTCGTCCGCCAGCTGCCGCCCACCACGTCGCGGACCAGCGCCATGGGGCTCGGCTTGTGGTAATACGCCGGCCCGAGCCGCATCAGGTCCCTGAACATGTCGCGAGCCTCGATCTCCCCGTTGAACCAGCGGTGGCACAGTCCAACGGTTTCTGGCGACCAGCCGCGCGATGCCAGGACGCCGGGCGCGTGCTCCTGCGACCACCATGCGGTTGCCGCCGTGTCGACCAGCACGAGGCTGGTCAGCCGATCGGGGTAGCGGAGGGCGTACTCGAGCGCGACGTGACCCCCGAAGGAGTGGCCCAGCACCGCCCAGCGCTCGAAGCCGAGCACCTGACGGAGCGCGTCCGCGTCCGCCGTCAGGTTCTCCCACGTCATGGAATCGACGGCGGCACCCTCCGCCCGGCCGTTGCACCGATGGTCGTAGAGAACCAGGGTGCACTGGTCTCTGCATCGGCGCAGGGCTGACAGTGTCCAGCGATCGGCGCCCGGACCGCCATGCATCAGCACCACCGGTGGGCCATGACCGATGACGTCCACCGGAAGCGTCGCATCCCGGATCTTCATTCGGGCCATCTATCCGTACCGCGGATCGATCGGGGTGAAGGTTCCGACCGCCTGCTCCAACGCAGCCGCCGCATCCAGGCAGACGTCCTCGCGATACCGAGGGCCGATGATCTGTACAGCCTGTGGCAGGCCATCGGCCACCCCGACGGGGACGGCCACGGCCGGCAGGCCCAGCAGATTGACGGCCATGACCATGCGCATCGCA
>DATEOS010000354.1:0-5341 GCA_035273815.1 Candidatus Limnocylindria bacterium | reverse complement strand
CCGCCGCAGACCTCCACCATCGCCAGCCACCTGCCAAAGGCGATGGGCCTCGCGTTCAGCCTGGCGCGGGCGCGGCGGCTGGGCGTGGACGGCCAGCTGCCGGCCGACGCGGTGGTGCTGTGCTCGTTCGGCGATGCCTCGGCCAACCACGCCACCGCTCTATCGGCCATCAACACCGCGCGCTATGCCGCGCGCATTGGCCTGCCATTGCCGATCCTGTTCGTCTGCGAGGACAACGGCACCGGCATCAGCGTGCCGACCCCGGATGACTGGATCCGCGAGACCTTCGGCGCCCAGCCGCACCTGCGCTACACGCTGGCTGCCGGCGAGCTGGACGAGGTGTGGGACGCCGTCGCCGAGGCGGTGCACTACGTGCGCAGCTCTCGCCAGCCGGCCTTCCTGCACCTGCCTGTGGTGCGCCTGTGGGGCCACGCCGGCAGCGACGCGGAGCATGCGTACCGCAGCCCGGCACAGGTCGCCGACATCGAGGCCGGCGATCCCCTGCTGGCCAACGCCCGCCGCCTGATCGAGACCGGCGCAATCTCGGCGTCCGGCCTGCGCGACCTGCTGGACGCGACGCGCGCCCGGGTGATGGCCGCATCCGAGGAGGCCGCCCGCCGGCCACGGTTGAGCACGACCGAGGCGGTCGTCGCGCCGATGGCGCCGTACCACCCCTCGCGCGTGACCGAGCGCGCCGCCCGACCGCTCCTCACCGCTGATGAGCGCCGGGAGGCCGTGGCCGATCCGCTTCCTGAGGCGGCTACCAATCCCAACGCCCGCACGCTGGCCGGCAACCTGAATGCCGCCCTGGCCGATGAGCTGGCGCGACGCCCGGAGCTGGTCCTGTTCGGCGAGGATGTGGGGCGCAAGGGCGGGGTCTACAACGTCACCAATGGCCTGCAGCAGCGATTCGGCGCCGGACGCATATTCGATACGCTGCTCGACGAAACCTCGATCCTGGGTATCGCCCAGGGTGCGGCGCACATCGGCCTGCTGCCGGTGCCCGAGATCCAGTACCTGGCCTACATCCACAACGCGCTGGACCAGCTGCGTGGCGAAGCGGCCTCCCTGCAGTTCTTCTCATCGGGCCAGTTCCGCAATCCCATGGTCGTGCGCCTGCCGGGGCTCGCCTACCAGAAGGGCTTCGGCGGCCACTTCCACAACGACAACAGCGTCGGCGCGCTGCGCGACATTCCCGGACTGGTCGTCGCCGTCCCGGCACGCGGCGACGATGCTGCCCGCATGCTGCGCGGCGCGATCGCCATGGCCCTCGAGGACGGGCGGGTGGTGGTCTTCATCGAGCCGATCGCGCTATATCACGAGAAGGACCTGCACGAACCTGGAGACGGCGCCTGGCTGACCGACTACCCGGCGCCCCCCTCCCACCTGCTGCCGGGCGAGCCGGCGGTGTACGAGATCGACGGAGCCGATGGACCGGGCCGCCCCGACCTGCTGATCGTCTCCTACGCCAACGGCCTGCGCCTGTCGCTGCAGGCCCAGCGTCGCCTGGCTGATGAGCACGGGATCCGAGCCCACGTGCTCGACCTGCGCTGGCTCAATCCGCTGCCCACTGACGTCCTGCGGCGGCAGGCCGGCGAGGCGGGAGCGGTGCTGGTGGTCGACGAGTGCCGGCGCACAGGTGGCGGGGTGGCCGACGCGATCATCGCCGACCTGGTCGAGTCCGGGGCAACCCCGGCGCGTGGCCTGGGATCGGTCCGTGCGGTCGACAGCTTCGTGCCGCTCGGCCCCTCGACTGCCACGGTCCTGGTCGGCCTGGACCACATCCTGGGCGCGTCGCTGGCGGCGGTCGGCGAAAGGAGCGTGGCCGGGTGATCGATCGTCCGCGGGCGTTGATCGCCTGCGCCGGACGGGGCGCGTACGGAGCCGGCAGCCTGGGATCCCTGCCGCCCGACCATCCCGCCGTTGAGCGCGCCGAGAGCCTGCGCCGCGAATATGGCCTGGAGCCACTGCTCGCGCTGGACGGATCGACGACGTTCGAGCCGCTGCGCCACCTGCGTCCGGCAAACGCATCGGCCCTGATCTTCATGGTCACCCTGCTCGATGCCGAGCGGGCGGCGGAGGACCACGACGTGGAGGTGGTGATCGGCAACTCGCTGGGCTGGTACTCGGCCCTGGCGATCGCCGGCGCACTGTCCTTCGACGACGCATTTCGGCTGGTGCAGGAGATCGCCCTGCTGCAGGAGGAGCCGCTGCCCGATGGCGGGACGGGCGGCCAGGTGATCTACCCCCTCACCGATGCCGATTGGCTCCCCGCGCCGGATCTGCGTGCGGCGGTGGCCGGCGTGGTGGACGGGCACGACGATGGCAACGGCTCCGGCCGCATCTACGAGAGCGTCGACCTCGGCGCGTACACCGTCCTGGCCGGCGACGATGCCGGCGTGGCGACGCTGGTCGATCGGCTGCCGCCGGTGAAGATCGGCGAGCGACTGTTCCCGCTCAGGCTGGCGATGCACGGTCCGTATCACACGCCGCTGGTCGCGCACGTGGCCGCCGGCGCCGCCGAGCGGCTGTCCGGGCTGGCCTGGCGATCGCCCTCGTTGCCACTCATCGACGGACGCGGCGCCCGCTGGTCGCCCTGGTCAACCGAGCCCGCGGCGCTGCGCGATTACACCCTGGGCGAACAACTCACCACCCCATTCCGCTTCGCCACCAGCCTGCACGTTGCGCTGCGCGAGTACGCGCCCGATGTGGTGGTGCTGCCCGGACCGGGCAATTCGCTGGGCGGCATCTGCGGTCAGCTGATCGTGGCCGAGGGCTTTCACGGCCTTCGCAGCCGCGCCGACTTCGAGCGCGCGCAGCAGTCGGGGTCGCCGGTCGTGCTGTCGATGCGCCGCCAGTGACGCCGGCCGTCCCGGCCGTCCCGACCAGGGAGCTCAACGCGACGCCCGATGCCCAGCTGGTCGTCCAGCCGGCGGCGGGGATCGACCTGCGCATCAGCCTGGCGCCGCTGGCCCACGGCCGCGGCGACCCGACCACCCGCCTGGAGCCGTGGGGCGTGTGGCGCGCGACGCGTACGCCTGATGGCCCGGCCACCATGCGAATGGTGGCCCACGAGGCTGCCATCACCGTTTCGGCGTGGGGCCCGGGCGCGGGATGGGTGACGAGCCACGCGGCCGACCTGGTCGGCGCCAACGACCGGCCCGAGGCGCTCATTCCCCGACACGCGGTCATCGCGGACCTGGTGCACCGTCGCCCGGGCCTGCGCCTGCCGGCCAGCCTGCGCCCGTTCGATGCCCTGCTGCCCGCCATCTGCGAGCAGAAGATCACCGGCGTCGAGGCGCGCATGGTGTTCCGGGCCATCGTGCGGGTCCTCGGCGAACCAGCGCCCGGGCCGGGCCGGCTCCGCCTCCCGCCCGATCCGACGGTGCTGGCGGATCTGCCCTACTACGCCTTCCATCGTCTCGGCCTCGAGCGACGGCGCGCCGAGCTGATCCGGCACAGCGCCGCGCTCGCTCCGCGCCTGGAGGGATTGACCCCGCAGCAGGCGGGCGCGCTGTTGGCACGCGTGCGGGGTATCGGTCCGTGGACGGTGGCAGAGGTGACGCGGGTGGCGTACGGCGACCCCGACGCGCTCAGCGTCGGCGACTACCACATCCCCAGCGTGGTGGCCTGGGCGCTGGCAGGTGAGCCGAAGGCCGATGACGCCCGCATGCTGGAGCTGCTGGGGCCATACCGCGGCCAGCGCGGTCGCGTGCAACGACTGCTGGAGGTGTCCGGCATCTATCCGCCCAAGCGTGGCCCGCGCATGGCCGCGCGAAACATCGCCGGCATCTGAGCGCGGTCGTCCGTGAAGATCGCGCTGGCGACCATCGGCACCACCGGCGACGTGGTGCCCTTCGTGGCGCTCGCGCGCGGCATGACCGCGGCCGGACACGAGGTCACCGCCGTCTCGTGGGAGCTGCATCGGACAGCCTTCGAAGGAGCGGCCTCCTCGTTCCTGCCGACGGGTCCTCCCACCAGTCGCGACGAGATCGCCGAAACCGCGTCGCGCGCCGCCGCCGCCGGGTCGCCGCTGGCCCAGGTGGCCGTGCTGCGCGACTTCCACCTGCGAGATGCGGCCGATCATTACCGGCACCTGCGCGAGGTCCTGCCCGGCCACGACCTCGTCGTCCTGCACGGCATCCACACGCTGGCAGAGGCCGCGGTCCGCGATGCGGGCCAGGCGTGGGCCAGCGCCGTGTTCGACCCGGTTCTGCTACCGACCGCCGCGGCGCCGCCGGCCGGCATGCCCTCCCTCGGCCCGCTGAATCGCGTCGAGTGGTGGATCCTCGATCGGATGCTGCGCCGCCAGGACAAGCCGCTGCGCGCCGTCCTTGAGTCGGCCGGGAGCTCGGCGGCGCGCCAGGTCACCATGTTCCGCGCCCGCTCGCCACGGCTGCACCTTGTCGGCTGCTCGCCGCGGATCGCGCCTCCGCCCACCGACCTGGCGTCCAACACCCATTTCACCGGCGCCTGGACCGATCCGACCCCGCCCGCCTCCCTGCCGCAGGCGCTTGATCAGTTCCTGGCTGCGGGGCCGCCGCCCGTGGTGGTGACCTTCGGCTCCATGGCCGCGCCGGACCCAGCGGCCCTGGCCTCCGCCGTCGTCTCTGGCATCCACGACGCCGGCCATCGAGTGGTGCTGCAGGGCGTGCCGGCCATGCTGGATGGTGACGACGTGCTGAGCGTCGCGACGGTCGACCATCGGGCCCTGTTTCCGCGCGCCGCGGCGGTAATCCACCACGGCGGTGCGGGCACGACGCATACGGCCGTGGCCTCCGGCGTGCCGTCGCTCGTCATCCCGCACGTCGGCGACCAGCCTTTCTGGGCCATGCGACTGCACCAGCTTGGGGTGGCGCCGTCGCCGCTGGCCGTCAAGGCCGTCACGGTGGACGAGGTGCGCGAGCGCGTCGCCCAGGCCAGCGCGGAGCCGATGCGGTCGGCAGCCGCGCGCCTGGGGAAGGCGGTGTCTGCCGAGGGCGGGGTGCGGACCGCCATCGGGCTGATTGAGCGCGCACTCGAGACACCTGCCGCTTAGTGGATGGCGTCCCCGGCAGGATTCGAACCTGCGACCGGCCGCTTAGAAGGCGGCTGCTCTGGTCCACTGAGCTACGGGGACAGGTCAGCTGCTCAGTCTGAGCACGAACGTGGAGGGCTTACCCCTGGTTGCGACCTCTTTCCGTTAGCCCGCCGGGTTAGCTGAGCAATACAGATGAAGTCACAAACTAGTCGCCAACCCTCCACCTACCGCCAGACGCGCTGGCCAGTCTACGCGACTGGTTTGCCCTGCAGCATCCACGTGGACCCGGGTCTGCTTCCAGATGCTCGTCCAGCTGCGCCA
>DATEOS010000353.1:0-3613 GCA_035273815.1 Candidatus Limnocylindria bacterium | reverse complement strand
CGTGGCGGGTAATCCGGTCTACCAGGCCTGCGTCGAGGCTTTCCACTACATGGAGGGCTATGAGCCTGCCAACACGGTTGTGGTGTCGATGGGGACGGGGCACTTCCTGAAACGGCCGCCGCCCACCTGGATCTACAGCTGGCTGGGCTGGATCCTGGCCGAGCTGCTGCGCTCGCCCGGCGAGCAGCAGACGGAGCTGGTTGACCGCCACTACCGCGAGTCCACCTTCTATCGGCTCGACGTGAAGCTGGACCGCGACTTCTCACTCGACAACGCGAGGGAGATGGCCGCCCTGCGCGACATCGGGCAGCGGTTCGCCGCGACCCTCGATTGGCCGTCGATCCTCGCGGGCCAGCCCACGGAGCAGCTGGTGACTCCCGCGCGGCGGCAGGCGACCGACTACGCGCAGGCGGTGTGACCCCCGGTCCCATGGGACCGGTAGCCTTTTCGGCCGTGGACAGCAGGCACCGTTTTGACCGATCCTGCCGCCCATGACGCCCGCGGCCAACGTGCGTGCCCGGCAGCGAGTGATCGGCCGCTGCGCTGCGGCCGTGGCCCTCGCCGGCCTGCTGCTGCTCCGCGCCACCTCCGCCACCGATGCGGCGCCGGCCAACGAGCTGCTGAACGGCAGCGTGCAGCCTGTCAACGGCACCACCGCGACCACCTTCGTCTTCAGCGTTCGTTACAGCAGTGGCAAGGGCAACGTCCCCAGCAGTGTCACGGCCGTGGCCGGCAACGTGGTGGTGCCCCTGACCCTGCAGTCGGGCTCCGCGTCGAACGGCGTCTATCGCGGCCAGGCGAAGTTGCCGCAGGGGGATTGGGCGGTCATCTTCCAGGCCGCGGCCCGCGGCAACGACCCGAGCCTGGATGGGCCGGACCTGACGGTCAACCCGGCCCCGACCCCCACCCCCAGGCCGACACCGAGGCCGACGCCGAGGCCAACGCCTCGACCCACGCCCAGGCCCACGCCGAAGCCGCCACCGAAGCCATCGCCCAGACCACCGGCCTCCAGCGCGCCGCACCGACCATCCGCTGCGCCGCAGACGACGGACCCCACCACCCCCAAACCGCCCAGGTCCCCTGGCGGCTCGCCGAGCGGTGAGCCGCTGGCGACGCCCGCGCCAAGCGCCCGCGAGACCGGCCTGAGCGGCGGCGGCGTGGTGACGCCGACCCCGACGCCGGGTGCCGGGGCCGGACTCGTCTCCCCGGACGACACAGAGGGACAGCTCATCACCATCCTGGTCGGCGGCCTGGTTGCCATCGGCGCCCTGGGGATGGTCGGCTTCATCGCGATCCTGCTCGACCGCCGACGGCGGCACAGGGATTCGCGGCTGGAGCTGCTGCCGGAAGACGCGCGCCGGGTGACGGCAGCATCCGCCGCCGCCACACGCGACGACCCGGATCGAGCCCCGGCACCGTGGGAGCGCGACTACGCCCTGGAAGAGGCGCCCATCGGGACGGTCGAGTACCGTCCGCCGCCCGAGACGCCCGAGACCGGCGAGGAGACGCCGGGCTAGAGGACCAGGGCGAGCAGCGTCACCGCCAGGCCGATCACGCCGCTTCCGGCGGAGATCAGCATGGCGCGCCGGCGATCCGCCTGCCGCGCCGCCGCATCGACCACGTCCGTGGTGCGGTCGTGCCCCGCCCGCTCCCCGACGTTGAAGACGCCGCGCCACCCGTAGTCCGCGCAGAAGCGGAAGTGCGCCTGGAGATAGCCAGCGGCGCCAACGGCGGCCGGCAGGAACACGATCAGCCGCATCCAGGTGGGCGCGTCCAGGGCCAGCAGAATGCCCAGCAGCACGACCGTGGTGGCGAGGCCTACGTGGCCGGTCCGCCGGCGCCGGGCGATCTCGGCCGGACCGATGTTGCACGCACCGGCCTGGTAGCCGCGCGGCTGATTCTGCGGGCCGGAGCGCAGCTTGCCGCCCGTGGCGGCCTGGTTGATCGACATGGCCACAGCCTAGGCCGAATCCCCCGGCCGCGCATACACGACGGTCTGCCACACGAGGCCAGCGTGGCGGTAGTGCGGCTGCAGGCCCGCCTCCCGGATGAGGCGGTCGACCAGCACCTCCGAATGGACGTGCATCCGGTAGTCGCTGCGCGACAGCATGGTGAAGAAGTTCAGGATCCGTCCCGCGCCGCGGGTCCACCATCGGTCCACCGGGTACACCAGCGCGTACAGCCGGCGCGCGTGCCGCGCGGACGAGCTGACCAGCGCCCGCACGTCCGGATAACAGCAGATGACGCGATCCAACGTCACCAGGTCGGCTCCGTCCACCTCTTCGGCCAGGGCCACGAAGTCACCGTGGCGGTAGGCGGTGCGCCCCTTGAAGCCGAGCTCCTCGGCTTCCGCCTCGGCGACCTGGAGGTACGGGCCTGATGCGTCCACGTCCATGGATGTCCCCAGCCCGGCCTTCAGCAGCTCCAGCTGCACGATGCCGACGCCCCCGCCGATGTCCAGCAGACTGGCACCTTCGACGCCTTCCGCCAGCAGCACGTCGATCAGGCGCCGGGTGCTGCCCTCTGCGCCGTCCCGGCGATATGCCAGCAGATCGCCTCGCGCCTCATCGGCGTCGAAGTGGACGTCGTAGTCGATGGAGCAGCAGTCCTTCCGCATGTCGGGAGTGTACGTTTGGCGGCCGCGGCGCGCCGTATCCTGCGCGGGATGCGCGAGCTGATCAGCCTGCCCGACGGCCGCCGCCTGGACCTCTTCATGGAGGGGCCGGCCGGCGGGACGCCGCTGCTGTTCCATCACGGCTCGCCCGCGTCCGGCCTGCCGGATCCGGCATTCGTGGCGCCGCTGGTGCAGCGGGACCTGCGCTACGTTGCCTGGAGCCGTCCAGGCTACGGCGACTCGACGCGCTTATCCGGACGCGCCGTGGTGGACGTGGTGGCCGATGCGGCCGCCGTCCTGGACCACATCGGTGCCGATCGGGCGTACACCCTCGGCTGGTCTGGCGGGGGACCGCATGCCATGGCGGTGGCGGCAGGGCTGCCGGATCGGGTCCTGGGCGCGACCACCATCGGCGGCGTGGCGCCGTACCCGGCGGATGGCATCGACTGGTTCGAGGGCATGGGACCGGAGAACATCGAGGAGTTCGGGGCCTCGCTGGAGAGCCCGGAGGCGTTGATCGCCTTCAAGGAGCGGGCCTGGCCCATCTGGAGCGTAGTGACCGAGGACGAGATTGCCGACGCTTTGGGTGGGCTGATCGACGACGTCGACCGCGGCGCGCTGACCGGCGAATTCGCGGATGCGTTGGCGGCAAGTACGCGCGAGGGGTTGCGCGACGGCTACTGGGGCTGGTTCGACGACGACATGGCCTTCAACCGCGAATGGGGCTTCGACATCGGCTCGATTGGCGTGCCGGTCCACATCTGGCAGGGCGGCCACGATCGGATGGTGCCGTACGCGCACGGGCAGTGGCTGGCCGCACGCGTCGGCTCGGCCTGCCCGCACCTGCATCCTGAACACGGGCACCTTTCCCTGGCGGTCGACACCCTTGGGCCGATCCTGGACGAGATGCTCACGGGCGATCGCTAGGTCGCTTGCCGCATCGGGCTGGCCCTCGTATGCTCACCCACCGCCCAGCCGAGCCTGACACCCGAGTGCCTT
>DATEOS010000352.1:0-6993 GCA_035273815.1 Candidatus Limnocylindria bacterium | reverse complement strand
CGGCCCGCGCGAATGCCTCGTTGACCGGGACGTAGCCGTTGTCCCAGGCGCGCAGCGTGGTGGTGTCGATCATCGGCCGGCTGGGCAGCTCATACATCTGGTGCTGGAGGAACCAGAGCAGCGGGTTGGCGATGACGCCGTAGGCCGCGTCGTACATCGGTCGCTCGATAGGCGTGAAGCGCAGGCGGACCTCGCCCGGCAGCGCCTGGTCGATGAGGGACGGCCGGCTTATGCCCAGCCGATCGCCATCGCTGAACGGCGCCGCCAGCCAGGTGAGCGGCACGTGGCGACCCACCTGCGACAGGGCGGTCACCAGGCCGCCGCTGCCGCGCCTCGGCCGCAGCCCGCCATCGGTCCCGATACTGAAGGTGACCGGACCGCGGTTGGTGGCGATCAGCAGCCGGCGGTCGCCGAGCAGACGGCTCGCCGCCCCGGCCAGCAGGCGCTCCCCACGCTGCTGTGGGCTCATGGGCTCAGAAGAGCGCGCCGGCGGACTCCCGCAGCACGTTCAGGATCGGCTCGGGGAATATGCCCAGCAGCAGAACGCCCGCTACCGACAATGCCAGCGCGGCGTTGACGAACGGGTGGCGATCGATGGGTGCCGGGTCCGCCTCCGGATCGCGCATGTACATGTAGACGATCACGCGCAGGTAGTAGAAGGCCGCCAGCGCGGCGTTCAAGGCGATCGCCACCGCCAGCCAGCCCAGACTGGCGTTGATGGTGGCCAGCAGCACGTAGAGCTTGGCGAAGAAGCCAACGGTCGGCGGGATGCCGGTCAGCGACAGGAGCAGCACTGCCATGGCCGCGGCGATGGCCGGCGCACGCCCGGCCAGGCCGGCGAAGCTGTTCAGGCCGCCGTAGCGGGCCGGATCGTGCTGCAGCATGCCCACCACCGCGAACGCGGCCAGGTTCATGATCCCGTAGCCCAGGACGTAGAACAGGATCGCCTCGATTCCGTCCTGCTGCGCCGCCGGCGTCGTGGCCGCCCCGAAGGCAGCCAGCCCGGCCAGGATGTAGCCCGTGTGCGCAATGCTGGAATAGGCCAGCATCCTTTTCACGTTGGTCTGGGTCAGCGCGACCACGTTGCCGACGGTCATGGTCAGCACGGCCAGGATGGCGATGACGGTCACCCAGTCAGCGCGCTGCAGTGCCAGGCCCTCCGCGAAGAGGCGGACCAGCAGGGCGAAGGCCCCCAGCTTGGGGCCGACAGACAGGAAGCCGGTGATCGGGGTTGGCGCGCCCTGGTATGCGTCCGGCGTCCAGTAGTGGAACGGCACGGCCGCCGCCTTGAAGGTGGCGCCCACCGTCAGCAACGCGATCGCCACGAGCGCCGCAGGCAGCAGGTCGCCGGCCTGGCCGAGGGCCGGTCCGATCTCGCTGATGCGCGTCGTCCCGGTCAGGCCGTAGGTCCAGCTGATGCCGAACAGCAGGATCGCGGACGCGAAGCTGCCGAGCAGGAAGTACTTCAGGCCCCCCTCGTTGCTGAAGCGATCCGTCTTGTGGAAGCCGGTCAGCAGGTAGGCAGGCATGACCATCAGCTCCAGCCCCAGGAAGAGGGTGATCAGGTCGGAGCTGCTGGCCAGTGCGAACATGCCCAGGAGGCTGAAGCCCAGGATCGCGTTGAACTCGCCCAGCGGCAGTCGTCGCGAAACGAGGTATGAGGGCGCGAACAGGGCAGCCATGAAGCCGATCACGACCGTGGCCATCTTGAAGAAGACGGCCATGTCGTCGACCACGTAGAAGCCGTCGAAGACGGTCTCGTTGATGCCCCACACCTGCACGCAGCCGATGCCGGTCAGCACCAGGCCGAAGAGCATCAGCGGCGTCAGGATCCACTTCCCGTCACGCGGCAGGAACAGGTCGGTGACGATCACGACCAGCACCGTTCCCAGCAGCAGCAGCTCCGGCAGCAGTGTGAACAGGTCGTTCAGCGGATCATTCACGGCCCGCGCTCCGCATCACCATGGCAGGGAGAGGCTGGTCAGCCCGCTCGAGGGGGCGACGTACTCGAGGATCTTGTCAACCGGCGCCTGGGTCAGGTCAAGCACCGGGATGGGGAACACCCCAAGCCCCACCACCAGGATGATCAGCGGCGCCAGCGCCACCCATTCCAGGCGACTCATGTCCTTGAGCGATGGCCACCATCGGCGCATCCAGCCGGACGGCACAGTGAAGAAGACGCGCTGGAACATCCACAGCATGTAGACCGCGCTGATGATGACCACGATCATGGCCGCGGCCGCCACCCAGCCGTTGAACTGGAAGGCGCCCAGCATCACCAGGAACTCACCGACGAAGCCCGAAAGGCCTGGCAGGCCGATGCTGGCGAAGGTGAACAGCCCGAAGATGGCGGCGTAGCGCGGCAGCTTCGAGTTGAGGCCGCCCATGTGTGCAATCAGCCGGTCGTGGGTGCGCTCGTAGATGACGCCCACCAGCAGGAACAGGGCGCCGGTGGTGATGCCGTGGCTGATCATCTGGAAGATCGCGCCCTGCAGCCCCTGGACGTTGAACACGAAGGCGCCGAGCATCACGAAGCCCATGTGCGACACGCTCGAGTACGCGATGAGCTTCTTGAGGTCCGGCTGGACCATGCTGACCATGGCCCCGTACAGGATCGCGATCACCGCCAGCGCGATGACGATCGGGGCGAACTCGACCGCCGCGTTCGGCAGCAGCGGCAGGCTGTAACGCAGGAAGCCGTAGCCCCCCAGCTTCAGCAGCACGCCGGCCAGGATGATGGAGCCGGCGGTCGGCGCCTCGACGTGGGCATCGGGCAGCCAGGTGTGCAGCGGCCACATTGGCACCTTGATGGCGAACGCCAGGAAGAAGGCGATGAAGGCGAGCGCCTGCAGCCCATCGGTGAAGGGGAAGCCGCGCAGCTGCTCGTAGCTGAAGGTGAAGGCGTTGCCAGCCGACGCGTAGGCGATGGCGACCGCCAGGATGGCGACCAGCATCAGCAGCGAGCCGACGAGCGTGTAGATCACGAACTTGACGGTTGCGTAGATGCGCCGCGGCCCGCCCCAGATCCCGATCACCAGGTACATCGGGATGAGGCTGATCTCCCAGAAGACGTAGAACAGGAACAGGTCAAGGCTGACGAACACGCCCAGCATGCCGACCATCAGCAGCAGCATGACCGCGTAGTACTCCTTGACCCGCGTCTGGATCGGGTCCCAGGAGTAGAGGATGGCAACCACGCTCAGCACCGTGGTCAGGATGACCAGCGCCACCGACAGACCGTCCACGCCCAGCCGGTAGCCCATGCCGAACGCCGGGATCCACTCGACCTCCTCGCGGAACTGGAACTCGGGCCCGCCGGCCTGGTAGCCGAGCAGCAGCAGGCTGAAGCCGGCGGTGATCAATGCGACCAGCAGCCCTATCCAGCGGATGGCCCGATGGCGATCGCCGGGCACCAGCAGCAGGATCAGCACCCCGATCACCGGGGTCCACACGATCATGCTGAGCACGGGCAGGTCGCGGGCAAAGTCCATCATGGCCGCATCACCAGGTAGGCGATCAAGACCAGAGCCAGCCCGCTGGCGATGCCCAGGCCGTAGTTCTGGGTCCGCCCCGTCTGGAGGCGGCGCAGGATGGAGCCGATGCGCTGCGAGAGCCAGCCGGCGCCGTTGACCGCCCCGTCGATGACATGCGCGTCGAACCACCACAGCGCATTGCCCAGCTGCACGCCGCCGCGCGCGAAGACCGCCAGGTACAGCTCGTCGATGTAGAACTTGTTCACGCTGGCGGCATACAGGCCCGGTCCCCAGCCGAACGGGATGCGCTCCACGAAGCGCGCCGGCGCGGCCGGCTCACGCACATACCAGCGGTACGCGACCCAGATACCCAGGATCGCCACCGCCGCGCCGGTACCCAACAGCAGCCCACCGACGCCGATGAGCTGGAAGCCTTCATGGGACGTGGCGGCCAGCGAGCCCGGCTGGATGCCCGCGCCGGATTGCTCGGCATCGAGGAATACCTCCTCGAGCCAGGTGTGGATGGCGCCCCCTTCCGGCGGCAGGCCAAGCAGCACGCCGGCCAGGACGGTGGGCACTGACAGGATGGCGAGCGGCACGACCATGGTCGCCGTCGACTCGCGGACGTGATGCCAGGCGTCGGCCGGCCCGCGCCACTTGCCATGGAAGGTCATGTAGATCATGCGGAAGGTGTAGAACGCAGTCATGAAGGCCACGATCACGCCGACCACGTAATACAGGTAGTAGCCGCGACCGAACGCCTCGGCCAGGATCTCGTCCTTGCTGAAGAAGCCGGCGAAGATCGGGACGCCGGCCAGCGCCAGCGAGCCGACCACCATCGTCCAATAGGTCCATGGCATCGAGACCCGCATCTCCCCCAGGTAGCGCATGTCCTGCTCCCCCGATGCGCCGTGGATGACGGATCCCGAGCCCATGAACAGCAGCCCCTTGAAGAAGCCGTGGGCCACCAGGTGGAAGATGGCGGCGACCCATGCCCCGATGCCCAGCGCGAAGAACATGTAGGCCAGCTGGCTCACCGTCGAGTAGGCGAGCACCTTCTTGATGTCGTTCTGGGTCAGCGCAATGGCCGCGGCCAGGATGGCGGTGAAGACGCCGATGCTGGCCACCACCCACATGGCGGTGGGACTCTCGGCAAAGATCGGGTTGGCGCGCGCGACCATGTACACGCCGGCGTTGACCATGGTGGCGGCGTGGATCAGGGCGCTGACCGGGGTCGGGCCCTCCATCGCGTCCGGCAACCAGACGTGCAGCGGGAACTGGGCGCTCTTGCCGACCGCGCCGGCGAAGAGGAGCAGGGCGATCATGGTGATCTGCCACTCCGGCAGCCCGCCGATGGCCGCGAAGACCTCCTCGAACTGCAGCGTGCCGAGTGCGCTCCAGATGGCCAGGATGCCCAGTCCAAAGCCGAAGTCGCCGACCCGGTTGACCACGAACGCCTTCTTGGCTGCGCCGGCGGCCGACGGTTTCTTGTACCAGTAGCCGATGAGCAGGTAGCTGCACAGGCCGACCGCCTCCCAGCCGACGTACAGCATCAGGAAGTTGTCGCCCAGGATCAGCAGCAGCATGCTGAACATGAACAGGTTCAGGTAGGCGAAGAAGCGCCACAGCCCTCGATCGCCGTTCATGTAGCCGATCGAGTAGACGTGGACCAGCAGTCCCACGCTGCTGACCACCAGCAGCAGCATGGCGGTCAGCGCGTCGACGAAGAAGCCGATCTCGATCTGGAAGTCGCCGGCGCCGATCCAGCGGTACAGGGTCACGTGGTATTCCTGCCCGCCGAAGATGACGCTGCCGAACACGATCATGCTCAACACCCAGCCGACCGCCACGGCCAGGGTCGGCACGATCCACGAGACGTAGCGCGGCTGTGGACCATCGGGGCTGACGTGCCCCGTCTGGCCCAGCCCGTCGTTCAGGTCGGGCGGGATGACACCATCGGCGCCGGCCGCGTTGGCCAGGTCATCCGCGTGCCCGGCGTGCGGGCTGGTGGCGGCCTGCTCCGCCTCCGTGGGGATGGGCTCGAGCTCCTCATCGGCTCCATCGGCGTGAGCGTCGTGGGAGTCGCGTGCGTCGTGCGCATCGGATGCGCCGTGGGCATCGGTCCCGTGGTCGTCGTGGCCGTGGACCGGAACACGGTCAAGCCGCGGGCCGAGCAGCACCGCGAACAGGAAGCCTGCCAGCGGCAGCGCCGGGATGAGGACGATCAGCAGCTCCATCAGGCGACGACTACTCCTTCAGGTCGGAGTACTCGTCGACCTCGGCGGTCTGACGGGTGCGGATGATGGCGATCACCAGCGCCAGGCCGACCGTCGCCTCGGCGGCGGCCACGGCCATGACCAGCAGCGAGAACACCCCACCGATGTTGCCGGGGGTTGGCAGGTAGGCGTTGAAAGCGACCAGGCTGAGATTGACCGCATTCAGCATCAGCTCGATGCAGATGAGCATCAGGATCGCGTTGCGCCGTGCCAGGAAGCCGAAGGCGCCGATCCCGAACAGCAGCGCCGAGACGACCAGGTAGCCGGTCAGGCCCATCAGTTCGCCCTGTCGTCTTCTTCCGGCCGGCGGGCCAGGAAGATGGCGCCGATGATGGCGGCCAGGAGCAGCAGGCTCAGGATCTCGAACGGCAGCGCATAGTCGGTGAAGAGGACCTGGCTCAGCGCCTGCAGGCTGATGACGGTCACCTCCGCGGCCGCCCCCCAGTCGGTGGTCAGGGCGGTGAAAGTGATCAGCGCCACCACGATCAGCGACACGGCCAGCGCCAGCCACGCCTGGCGAGCGAACGGCGATGGGAGGTTCGCGTCGCCCGCCTGGGTCAGCATGATGGCGAACAGGATCAGGACGCTGATGGCCCCCAGGTAGATGAGCACCTGGGCGGCGGCGATGATCCCGGCGCCGAGCAGCAGGTACATGCCGGCCAGCGACCCGAAGCACACCATCATGGCGATCGCCGAGTGGATGACGTTTCGGAGCGTGACGACGGCAAGTCCACCGCCGACGACGCCGACGGCGAGCAGGACGAAGAGGACAGCCGTGATGTCCAGGGCGAGGCTCTCCTTGGTTGGGTTCGAGCGCTCAGAAACGGCCCCGGATCGTCGCGAGGCCGCGTCCGATTCTAGCGCAGGCGACGTACCGGAGACCCATCGGCGAGAATGGGTCCGGCATGTTCCGCCTCGTCGCCGGCGTCTTCCTGGGGCTGTGGCTGGCGGCCGCCTTCGCCTTCACGCTGCGCGAGGCGCATCCCCTGGCCGGACAGGTCGTCAACGACAATCCCACCCCCTTCGTCACTATCCGGATCTACCTGGACAACCTGAGAGACCCCTTCTGGCTCTCCCAGGGAATCGGCAACCTTCTGCTGCTCTTGCCGCTGGGCCTGTTCGGGCCGATTGCGCTGCCATGGCTGAATCGATGGTGGCGTGTCCTGCTGGTGGCGCTGGTGCTGTCGGCCTCCATCGAGACCGCGCAGCTCTGGATCCCGGAGCGGTCCGCCGACGTGGACGAT
>DATEOS010000351.1:0-3842 GCA_035273815.1 Candidatus Limnocylindria bacterium | reverse complement strand
CCGGCTCTGGATGCGCGTGGTCGAGCGGGCGCGACGGATCACCCGGTGGCTGCGCGTGATGACCCGGCTGCGCTCGCCGGCGCCGGGACTGAGGCACCGTTGAGCGGGCCCCACGGCGAGGACCAGTCGCTGGACGGCGCCCCGGTCCCCGAGCTGGAGCCCACGCCCGAGCCGCCGGCGAAGGCCTCCCGCGCCGGTAGCCTCAAGCACAAGACCGCGACGTCCATTCTCTGGACCGTGGTCCGCACCGGGTCCGACTACCTCTTCTCCTTCCTGGTGTTCGCAGTGCTGGCCCGAACGCTGGGCCCCCGTGCGTTCGGTGTCTTCGCCCTAGCGGCGGCGTTCGCGGAGCTGGTGCGGATCCTGCACACCGCAGGGTTCACAACGGCGATCCAGCGTGCCAAGTCGGTGTCGCCTGAGATGGCGGACACCGTGCTCTGGGCATCCCTGGCCGTGGCCTGCCTGGGCGCCGCCGCACTCGCGCTGCTGGCGGGACCGATCAGCCACCTTGTGGGGGAGCCGGCCGTGGCGCCGCTCCTCGTGGGTCTGGGCCTCACGCTGCCGATCTCCGCCGCCGGCGCCACCCACATCGCGCTGATGCTGCACGACTTCGGACACAAGGCGATGGCCTCCCGCTCAGTGGGCAGCAATCTGATCGGTGGGGCGGCCGGACTGGCCGCGGCATGGAGCGGGTGGGGCGCCTGGAGTCTGGTGGTGCAGCGCGGCGTCACCGAGCTGGTCGGCACGCTGATGGCGTGGCAGGCATACCCCTGGTCGCCGGCACTGAGGTTCTCGACCCGGGTGCTGCGCGAGCTGTCCGGCTATAGCGTCACGATGACCTACGCCCAGGTTCTCTATGTGGCCGTCGTGCGGGTCCAGGACGTGATCATCGGTCGCTTCATCGGCACCGCCGCCGTGGGTCAGTACCGCACGGCTTGGCGCACCGTGGAGCTGATCTCCCAGGGCGTGATCCTGCCGTTCACCCAGGTGGCGCTCCCGACCCTAGGGCGTCTCCAGGACGACCTGCCGGCGTTCCGTAAGGCCTACCTGCGGATCACGGCGGTCTGCTCCGCCGTAGCGGTGCCCGCGATCGTGGGATTCGCCGTGCTCGCCCCCGACGCGATTCCACTGGTCTTCGGTCCCGAGTGGGCGCCCGCAGCTCCGGTGGCACAGGTGCTCGGGCTCATGGCGGTTCCCTTCACCCACAACCGCTTTGCCGCGCCGGCGCTCGCCACGCTGGGCCGCTATAGCACCCTGGCGCGCTTCTCCACCCTTCAGCTGGTTCTCACGGTCGCGATGAGCATCGCGGCTGCGCCCTACGGACTGGTCGCCGTCGCGGGGGCGTACGTCGCCCGCGCCTATCTCATGCTCCCGCTCCAGATGTGGGTGTTCAAGCGCTACAGCGGGCTCGGCTACGGCGAGGTCCTGCGGTCGGTCGCGCCGGCCTTTGCGACCTCTGCCCTGATGGCGTCGGCCGTCGTGGGACTGGAGGCGGCGGCCGGGGACGCGCTCCGGGCGCGGCACCTGTACCTCGTCACCGCGATTCTGGTGGGTATGTTGGTCTACCTGGGCGGCCTGTGGCTGCTGGCCCCGAGCTTCGTGAGGGAGCAGCTTCGCGACCTACGGGGACTGTCGGCGGCGCGGCGACGTGCCGAGTGAGCGATCTGCGCGAGCGCCGCTGGCCTGGCGACCCGGCCCCGTGTATCCTCACCGCATGCAAACCCGACCTCGCCGCAGTTCCGTCTTTCGACCGTGAATCTGCTGACCGCCTGCTCGCGGGTGACCGGCGTGGCCGAGTGGTTGAATCAGCAGGTCTGATGCCCATGACCGAGAGCACAGGAGACGTCAGGCCCGAGGATCCGCCGCCTGACCTGGTGGTGCACAAGAGCACGCGGGAGTGCCCCATGATTCAGCCGCACCCGCGCGCCCTCTGCGGCATCGTGCGGGTCCGCGAGGCTACCCGGAACAGGATGGACGAGGAGCGCCGCCGCGCCGGTGATCCGACCGGTAGTCAGCCAGGCGGCTGAGGAGAGGCGAGGCGCGGTTCTTGTCCACGATCGCGCTAGGATCAGAAGGAAGGCGAACAGCCGAACTGCCGAACGTCCTCGGGCAGCGGGGTCACCGGCCGAGCAGCCTCACGAGCGGGGGCGCCCCAGCGTGAACGAGAAGGTGGCTCCCTGCCCCACCACTCCCTCGGCCCACACCCGGCCCCCCAGTCGGTGGATGATCCGCTGCACCGTGGCGAGCCCGATGCCGGACCCGGGGAACTCGCTCGCGAGATGGAGCCGCTGGAAGGGCCCGAACAGCCGGTCCACATAGGCCATGTCGAAGCCGGCGCCGTTGTCGCGGATAAAGTACGTCGGCTCGCCCATCGCCGTCATCATGCCGAACTCGATCTGGGCGGCCGGCTCCCGCTCGGTGAACTTCCAGGCGTTTTCGAGCAGGTTGGTGAGCGCGATCCGGAGCAGCCGGCCGTCTCCCGCGACGATCACGCCCGGGCGCACCCGAGTCTCCACGGTCCGTCCCGGGTCGGCTTCACGCAGCCGCTCGAGGATGGATTCCACCAGGCCGCTCAGATCGATCTCCTGTTGTCGCACCTCGGCGCGGCTCACCTTGGAGAGATAGAGCACGTCGTCGATCAGCTGCGACATCTGCCGGCTCGCCTCCTGGATCCGGTCCATGAACCGGCGCCCGTTCCCGTCCAGCTGCTCGCCCTGGCTCTCCAGCACCGCCCGGCCGAACGCCTCGATCCGCCGGAGCGGGGCCCTGAGGTCGTGGGAGACGGCGTAGCTGAAGCTCTCCAGCTCCCGGTTCTTGTGCTCCAGGTCGCTCACCAGCTCGGCGCGCATCTCCGCCAGCTCACGCGCGGCCTGCTCGCTGTCCCGCAACAGCTCCGCCTGGCGGCGGAGCTGCTCGGTCTTCTTGGCCAGCTCCACGAACACCGAGACCTTGGAGCGGACGAACTCCGGGACCACCGGTTTCACCAGGTAGTCCACCGCGCCCACCGCGTACCCGCGGACGGCCTCGGTGTGCGTCTTGTCGGCGGCGGTGAGGAAGATGATGGGCGTGTAGCGGCTCTTGTCACGCTGCCGGACCAGGGCGGCGGTCTCGAACCCGTCCATGTCCGGCATCTTCACGTCCAGCAGGATTACCGCGAAATCATGGGTGAGGAGCCGCCTCAGCGCCTCGCGCCCGGACTCCGCCTTGACCAGCGTCTGGCCCAGCCCTTGGAGCATCGCCTCGAGCGCGAGGAGGTTGGCGGGCTGGTCGTCGACCAGGAGGATGTTGACGCGGTTGGAGTCCGGTGATGGGCCGTCCGACGACTCGAGGGCCGTCGGCCGGTCGGGCGGTCGGGTGGTCAACTCCTGCTGGGGCGCCCCGTACCCGACCACCTGCTCCGCCGCTTGGGCGGTGCCTGAGGCCGCCTCGGGCCGACCGCCCGACTGCCCGACCACCCGACCGCCGTCGCTCACCGGTACAGCCACACCCGGAGCAGCGACAGCAGCTGGTCCATGTCCACCGGCTTGGCGATGTAGTCCGACGCGCCGGCTTCGATGCACTTCTCCCGGTCGCCCTTCATCGCCTTCGCGGTGACCGCGATGATGGGAAGGTTGCGGAACCGGGGCTGCTCGCGAATGGCGCGCATGGTCTCGTAGCCGTCCATCTCCGGCATCATGACGTCCATCAGCACGGCCTCGATATCGGGCGTCTCCTGGAGCCGGGCGATCCCGTCCCGGCCGCTTTCCGCATAGACCACCTTCATCTGGCTCCGCTCGAGGAACGTCGTCAGCGCGAAGATGTTTCGCACGTCGTCGTCCACAATGAGGACCTTGCGGCCGGTG
>DATEOS010000350.1:0-2656 GCA_035273815.1 Candidatus Limnocylindria bacterium | reverse complement strand
AGGCAACGGGTCACCAACTGCCCAGCCCGCCTCGGTGCGGACCCCACGCGGCAGGGGCCGGCGCTCCCACCAGTCTTCGGGAATCGCCGCATAGACCTCGAGGAAGCTTGAAAGCACGCGCGTCAGCGACGTCCCCTGCCGGAAGGCTCGCAGCCGAGCCCACAGGACGAGATCAGGATCGAGCCGGAAGGTGGTGTTCCGGTCAGCGCGTCGCCGTCCCACCGTCGAACGGTGGCACACGCCGCTTACCCGGCCATTACGCGCCTATCATCGGCCGCGAATGACCAGCAGCAAGCCGTTCGCGTCAAGCGCGGACCTGGCGGCCAAGGAGGCCACCCTCGAAGAGCTGGCGTCGGGGGTCTACGCCTACACGGCGCAGGGCGACCCCAACGTCGGCTGCGTGATCGGGACCCATGCCATTTTGGCCATCGAGGCGCGTGCCACCCCGGTGATGGCCCAGCGCTGGATCGACGTGGTACGGACGCTGAGCCCGTTGCCATTCGGCGACCTGGTGCTGACGCATTACCACGCGGTGCGCGTACTGGGCGCCAGCGCCTTCGGCGCGAAGCGGATCGTGGCGACCCGCATGACGGCCGACCTGATCGAGGAGCGGGGAGAGGCCGACTGGGCCAGCGAGCAGGGACGGATGCCGCGGCTGTTCGAGGGCGCCGAGTCGATCCCGGGGCTGACGCGGCCGACCGAGACGTTCGAGGAGCGGATGACGATCGACCTGGGCAACCGGGTGGTGGAGCTGCAATTCCTGGGGCGCGGGCATACCAGCGGCGACCTGGTGGTCTGGCTGCCTGACGAGCGCATCTGCTTCGCCGGGGACCTGGTGGAGGCGATGGCCGCGCCCTACATGGGCGACGCGCACATCGGTGACTGGCGGGGGGCCACGCTGGACCGCGTGGCCGCCCTGGGCGCCGAGCAGTTGGTCGGCGGACGCGGCCCCGTGGTGCGGGGAGCGGCGGTCGGCCAGGCAATCGCGGATACCCGCGCCTTCCTGTCGGCCGTGTTGGATGGGACGCGTGAGGTCAGGGGCGGGGGCGGTACGCCGCGTGAGGCCTATCGGTCCACCCATGCCGCGCTCGCCCCGCGGTACGGCAGCTTCCCGATCTTTGAGCACACCATGCCGTTCAACGTGCAGCGGGCGTGGGACGAGCTGGACGGAATCGACCATCCGCGCATCTGGACGGTGGAGCGTGATCGCGCCACCTGGGATGCGCTCACTGCCTGAATCCGGGCCTCGTCCTATCATCCGTCGCATGCCTGCGCTCGACGCCCAGGTCGCCGTCGTGGGGGCTGGACCAATCGGCATGACCCTGGCCGGTCGGCTGGCACAGCGCGGCCTCAGCGTCATCCTGCTCGAGGAGCATCCCGCGCCCACCGGCGAGGGATCGAAGGCGCTGTGCATGCAGCGCGAGACGCTCGAGATCTGGGATCGGCTGGGGATCGGCGAGCGGGTGGCGATGCGCGGTGTGCAGTGGGACGTCGGCCGCACCTATTTCCGCGATCGGGAGCTGTTCAGCGTCCACCTCCCCGGCAGCGGCGACGAGCACTTCCCGCCGTTCGTGAACATCAGCCAGACCGAGGTGGAGGAGATGCTCCGCCGTCGCGTGAGCCAGTTGCCGACGGTCGACCAGCGCTGGGGCCACTGCCTGACGGGATTGCAGCAGGACGGCGAGCAGGTGAGGCTGACATGCGACACGCCCAATGGCCCATCCAGCCTGACGGTTGCCTACGCGGTCGGGACCGATGGTGCCCATTCAGCGGTCCGGCACCTGCTCGGCATGGGATTCCCCGGTCACAGCCACGAGGACCTGTTCCTGATCTGCGACATCCGCGCCGCGCTGCCCTTCCCCAGGGAGCGGCGCTTCTTCTTCGACCCGCCATGGAACCCCGGCCGCCAGGTGCTGGTCCATCCGCAGCCGGATGACCTGTGGCGGATCGACTGGCAGGTCCCGTCCGGGACCGATGTGGAGGCCGAGCGCGCATCCGGCGCCCTGGATCGGCGCATCCGCCAGGTGGTCGGCGCCACGACGCCGTACGAGCTGGCCTGGGCGACCGGCTACCGCTTCCACCAGCGGCTTGCCCCGCGCTTCCGCGTCGGCCGCGTGCTGCTTGCCGGTGATGCCGCACACCTGATGAGCCCCTTCGGCGCCCGTGGCCTGAACTCGGGGGCGGCCGACGCCGAGAACCTGGCCTGGAAGCTGGCGCTGGTGCTCGGCGGACGGGCGCCGCAGGCCCTGCTCGACAGCTACGGCGCCGAGCGCCGCGCGGCGGCCGTCGAGAACCTGGCCGTCACCGACGCCAGCATGCGGTTCATGGTCCCGCACGGACCGGTGCGGCGCGGCGCCCGCAACGCCATCCTGCGCGGCAGCGTGCGCTTCGCGACCCTGCGCCGGCTCGTCAACTCCGGACGGCTCGCGCAGCCGTTCACGTACGAAGCGTCCCCCGTCGTGGCGCCGCCGCACGAGGATGCGCGCCTGCCGGTCCACGGGTCGGTGGCCCCCGATGCCCGCTGCACGCCGCTGGGCCGGGAGCGGAACGTGGCGCGGCTGCGCGACCTGATCGGGCCGGAATTCCTGGTGCTCCTGGTCTGTCGCACCACGCCCGAGCGCGCGGCGGCCATCGCGATCCGTGCCGCCGGGCTGGC
>DATEOS010000349.1:0-4481 GCA_035273815.1 Candidatus Limnocylindria bacterium | reverse complement strand
GCCGGCGAGGTCCTTGTCGACCACGGCCTCCACGCCGACCAGGTGGCGATTCTCGCCGCGCGCGTACATGGTCGGGATGCCGCCGCCGCCGGCGCAGATGATCAGCACGCCCTGCTCGAGCAGCCACTTCATAGGCCGCAGCTCGAAGATGCGCAGCGGGCGCGGGGACGGCACCACTCTCCGCCAATGGTCGCCATCGGGCTTGACCGTCCAGCCCTTCTCTGCGGCCAGGGCCTTGGCCGTGGCCTCGTCGTAGATCGGTCCAACGAACTTGGTCGGGTCACCGAAAGCGGGGTCGTCCGGATCCACTTCCACCATCGACAGGATGGTGGCCAGCGGCACCTCGAAGGGCAGTACGTTGCCGAGCTCCTGCTCCAGCAGGTAGCCGATCATGCCCTGCGTCTCCGCGCCCAGGATGTCCAGCGGATAGGGCTCGACGTCCGGGTAGGCCGCTGCCTGCAGCGCCAGCAGCCCCACCTGCGGGCCGTTGCCGTGCGACACAATCAGCTGGTGATCCTTGGCGACCCGCGCCAGGCCAACGGCGGCGGTGCGGATGTTCGTGCGCTGCACCTCCGCGCTCATGGCCTGGCCTCGCTGGATCAGGGCGTTGCCGCCCAGCGCGATGACGACCCTCAATCGAAATCCTCCGCTGTCGTCCCCGATACGGCCGTCAGCCGCCGAGCGTGGCGACCATCACCGCCTTGATGGTGTGCATGCGGTTCTCGGCCTGGTCGAAGACGATGGAGCGCTCCGACTCGAACACCTCGTTGGTGACCTCCATGCCGTCCATGCCGTACTTCTGGAACATCTCCTCGCCGACCTTGGTGTTGCGGTCGTGGAAGGCGGGCAGGCAGTGCATGAACTTCACCCGGGGATTGCCGGTCTTGGCGACCAGGTCGCCGTTGACCTGGTACGGCTTGAGCAGCTTGATGCGCTCGCCCCAGACCGACTTGTCCTCGCCCATGGAGACCCAGACATCGGTGTACAGGTAGTCCGCCCCCTTGACGCCAACCGCCGGGTCATCGGTGATGGTGATCTTGGCGCCCGTCTCCTTGGCGATCTCCTTGCATTGCTTGAGCAGGTCCTTCTGCGGCCAGAGGTCCTTTGGAGCGCAGATGCGCACGTCCATCCCCATCTTCGAGCCGCCGATCAGCAGCGAGTTGCCCATGTTGAAACGGCCGTCACCCAGGAAGCAGTAGCTGATGTCGTGGAGCGGCTTATCGCTGAACTCCTGCATCGTCAGGAAGTCGGCCAGGATCTGGGTGGGATGGAACTCATCGGTCAGGCCGTTCCAGACGGGGACGCCAGCGTTGTCCGCCAGCTCGTTCACGATCTCCTGGCCGAAGCCACGGTACTCGATCCCGTCGTAGATGCGGCCCAACACCCGGGCGGTGTCCTTCATCGACTCCTTCTCGCCGATCTGGGTGCCGCTGGGCCCAAGGTAGGTGACGTGCGCGCCCTGGTCATAGGCCGCGACCTCGAAGGCGACCCGGGTCCGGGTGGAAGTCTTCTCGAAAATGACGGCGATGTTCTTGCCGCGCATGCGCTGCTGCTCGTAGCCGCCGTATTTCGCGCGCTTCAGGTCGCGGGCCAGGTCGAGCAGGAAGCGGATGTCCCTGGGCGAAAAGTCCAGCAGGGTCAGGAAATTTCGATCCCGGATGTCGTAACCCATCGTCTACCTCTGTCGCGCGGGTGGCGGGTCGGTCGCTTGCGTCCATAGGATGTCTCATGCGGGGCGAGGTGTCATCACCCCCGGAGTGGCCGGTCCGCGGCGTCGAACATGCGCTTGATCGAATGACGCGTCACCGCGAAGTAGATGGCGCCGGCGGCCAGGGCAGAGAGCAGGCCTGGGACCAGCGGGAGCGCGGTGATCAGGGTGATGGCGGCCACCAGTGCCACCACGGTCAGGCCGCGGAGGGCGGCAACCGCCAGCGCTGCCGTACTGCTACTCAGCCGGCCCTCGCGCCAGGCCGGGACGATGAGGCGCGTGTTGACCACGCGGGTCAGGACGAAGGCGGCCACCGGGAGGAGGAGCCAGAGCCAGGCCGTCACGCCGCGGCCGCCTGGCGCTCGAGCGCCCTCGCCAGCGCGCGTCCCTGCTTTGTGCGCGGCCACGACACCGCGTCGGCACCAACGAACGCGCGGTAGGCCCGCAGCGCCGTGCCGAGCGCGGGGACGAAGTGCGGTTCCTCCATCGGTTCGAAGCCTGGTTCGAACCAGATGCCCACGATCGCCAGGTGGGCGGCGCGGCGATCGAGCCGCGGCTCGACGCGGCCCACGATACGGTCGCCGAAGAGGAGCGGCAGCACGTAGTAGCCGTAGCGCCGCTTGGCCTCGGGGACGTACACCTCCCAGGTGTAGTCGAAGCCGAACAGCTCGCGCAGCAGGCGCCGATCCCAGACCAGCGGGTCCAGCGGCGCCAGGAAGGTGACGCCCGGCAGCCGGCGCGAGCGAGAGGCGCTGGCCTCAAGAATCGGGCGCTCGTCCGCCAGGATGTAGCGCAGCTGCCGCACCCCTTCGACCGCGACGGGGAGCAGGGTTCCCGCCTCGACCAGTTCGGCCACCCAGCGCGTGCGATCGGTGACGGACCCGGTGCTGTAGATGATGTCCGCCGAGCCCTGGCCGGCCAGCAGCCCGACCGCCCGATAGCGGCTCAGCAGGCGGTGGCGCAGCGCATCGTCTTCAGGCTCGCGCCGCGACAGCAGCTCGGTCGGGACCAGCCGCTCGATCAGGTCGTAGTAGCGCCGGTTGCCGTCGCGCCGGGCGATTCCCAAGCGGCCGCTGACGAACAGGGCCTCCATCACCGCCCGAGCGGCGGAGGTCGGCGCCCACCACCAGTCGACCGCGTGGTTGTGCTCCTTGAAGGCGGCAGTGGAGAGCGGTCCGTCGTTCCGGATCTGGGCCACGATCGCATCGGCCACCGCAGCCTGTTCGCGCAGAATCGTGCCCTGATAGTGGCGGCCGGATCGGTCCCAGGCCAGCGCATAATGCGGCAATTCGTCCAGGGGCAGGATGTTCAGGCTCTTGTTGTAGACCTCGATCAGGCGCCGATCGGGCCCGTACAGCCAGCGCTCGCACCATCCCCGTCGGTAGCCGCGAATCCGCGCATGGAGCACCAGGTCGTGGTTGCGGGCGCCCGGCACCTCCAGGGGGTCGAACTGCAGCAGTCCCAGCTGGTCGATCACCGTCAGGACCGATGCGACGCGGGCGGGCAACGACCGCGGCGGCGCCAGCAGGTGACGGCGCACCAGGAACTGGCGGGCGTGTTCGGCCGAGATGCGTAGCGGCTCAGTCATCAGAGGTGAGCATGCCACGCCATCCCCCTTGACAGGCGGCTATGGGGTGGCGCCAGATTGGCGCCGACACAGGGAGATGCGGCCATGGAGCGAGTACCCGGCGACCCTCGGGTCGTACATCCGCTGGCGCACGGCGGCGTGGCCGACACCGACGACATGGCGCGCCGCAGCCAGCGCATCGCGATCCTGAGCACGGAGCACTGGAATCTGCTGGCGACCCGTTCCCTGTCATGGTCGGAGTCCTTCAGCCGCGCAAGCATGTTCCTTACGGTGCTGAGCGGCGCGGCGGTGGCGCTGGCCCTGGTGGCCCAGGCAACCGACTTCGGCGAGGGCTTCACGCTATTCGCGCTGCTCAGCTTGCCGGTCGTCCTCTTCGTAGGGGCCACCACGTTCGTCCGGCTGGTGGAGGTCAACAATGAGGACGTCCACTGGGTCTACGGGATGAACCTGCTGCGGCACGCCTATCTCGACCTTGAGCCCGACCTCGAGCCCTATTTCGTGTCCGGCTCGGCAAGCGACACGGCAGCCATCGTAAAGACGTACGGCTCCCACGGCACTGGTACGGCCCTTGGCCACGCCCTCGTGACGACGCCAGCCACCATCGCCTTCGTGAACGCCATGCTTGCCGCGATAGTGGGCGTGATCGCCTTGATGGAGGTGCAGATGTCCATGACGCCGGCGTTCGTCGTCGGGGCCTTCATCTTCCTGGTCGCCTGCGCCCTCCAGATCTGGTTCAACCGGTACAGCGCCGCTGTCTACCAGCGTGAGCATGCCCGCCGAGACCCCATGGGTGACGACCCCGCCGCGACGCCCAAGTAGCGGGCAGCATCTTGGCACTCAGCCATCCAGAGTGCCAATTTGTATAATCCCGCGGCGATGGCGATCAAGCGCGATTACTACGAGATCCTGGGCGTGCCACGCGACGCCTCCGACGAGGAAATCAAGCGTGCCTTCCGCCGCGCCGCGCAGCGCAACCACCCGGATATCGACACCAGCGATGGGGCCGAGGAACGCTTCAAGGAGCTGAACGAGGCGTATCGGATCCTGTCCGACCGCCAGCGCCGCACGGCGTATGACATGTTCGGACACGCCGGGGTTGGCGGCGCCAGCGGCGGCGGCTTCGAGGGATTCGGCGGCGGCTTCGGGCCGTTCGGCGACATCTTCGACGCCTTCTTCGGTGGCTCG
>DATEOS010000348.1:0-3436 GCA_035273815.1 Candidatus Limnocylindria bacterium | reverse complement strand
CGCCATGGTCGGCTCTGGACCGACCCCGGGGTCGGTCCGCGCGACCTTTACGAGATATATCGGCAGGAGCCCGAGGCGTGGCTCGAGCAACAGAACGCCAAGAACAAAGCCCGCGCCCTGGCGGAGTATGAGTGGCGCAAGCCCGAGAACGCCGCCGCCCGCATCGCCCAGGCGAGGGCCGCATGGCAGGCCCAGCGTGCTGCCCAGGAGGAGGCCGATCGCGTCTTCCGGGCGCGGGTGGCCGAGGAGGAGGCGGAGCGGAAGCGCCAGAAGGAGATCGAGAAGGCGGCCAAGAAGGCTGCCGACGAGGCGCATTGGGCGGAGCTGAAGGCGGCCCGCGGCGCCAGGGCGGAACGGATCGAGGCGGAGCGCGCCGCCGCCGCCGCGTGGTGGAGCACGATCGACCCGGCCTACGCCCGCGAGGACTACCGCCCCTGCCGGTTCGGCCAGACCATGTATTTCGGCGACGTCACGCTGGAACCCAACCAGGGATACTGGCTGCCGCTGTCAGTGCGCGGGACCCTGCTGAAGGAATTGGGCTTTGGCTGACCGCACCAAGCGCCTGATGACCGAGGAGGAGCGGAATCGGATCATTTCGCTCCGAAATGAGGGCAAAACCTACCCGGAATTGGCCAAATTGACCAAAAGGCCCATGGGGACCATCAGCGCGGTGCTATCCGAGGCGATTGTGACAGGGAAAGTGGCCAGAAAGCGTGATATGGAGCCGAATCTGAAGCGGAAATCCCTATGAACTGGAAACTGGACCTGAATCAGGGTCCAAAAACCATCTTCGAGGCCCAGCAGGAGGCCTCGATGGCGCAGCGGGTGCTGAATGACGCGGTTTTCGTCGATTTTCTCGACCAAATGCAGAATGCAGCATCAAATACCGCGCTTTTCGACGACAAACTGGAAACCCGGGACGCCGCGCGGGTCAAGGTGCTGACGATCGCCGAGCTGAAGGCGCGCCTTCTGGAGGCAGCCCGCCGGCCGGTGCAGGACGCCGAGGACGAGGAGCAAGCCGCCGTCCACGAATAATTGGGGGACCACATGAGCGAAACCACCGGGACGGCCTCGCCAGCCGCGCCCACCGACACCAGCAGCAGCGACTACGCGCCAGCACCCGACACCCGTCCAGAGCTGAACATCTCCGATGCCGCCCGGATGCTGCGGAACGCCCGCCGTGCCCAGGCGGCGCCGCAGGGCGAGCTGCCGGGCATCGGGCACAATTCGGGTGAAGCTCGCGCGGAGCTCGCGCGGAGTTCGGGCGCACAAGCTCCCGCACAAGCTCCCCAGCCGGGCGGCGTGTCCGCCCTGGAGCGGGCGCTGGGCCTGGACCGTGGTGACGTTCCTGACAATCCTGACGGCAGTGTTTCACGTGAAACACCGCAAACACCGGAACAAACCCAGGCCGCGATCGAGCTGGAGGGGCGGCGCTACACGCAGGCCGAGCTGGCCGCGGCGGTGCGGCAGGCGCAGGACTACACCCAGAAAACCCAGCAGCTGTCCGCCCAGGCGCGCGAGCTACAGGCGCAGCAGCAGGCCCTGGCGCAGTTCCTGCCCTACATCCAGCCCGAGGTGGAAGCCCTCCAGCGACGGCTGGCGGAGGCGCCACGGCCCGATCCGCAGCTGCGCCAGTCTGACCCCGCAGCCTACTGGGACCAGCTTGCCAACTGGCAGGATGCCCAGATCGAGCACCAGCGTGTGCTGGCGATCCAGACGCATCAGGCCCAGGCGCGCGAGGCGGCGGTGGCGCAGGCGGTGGAGCATGCGAACCATGAGCTGGCGCAGAAGTATCCGTTCTGGTCTGACCCGCAGCAGCGGCGCGAGATCCAGCAGGACATCATCAGCTGGGCGCGCACGCAGGGCTATACCGACCAGGAATTGCACGGGCTGACGTCGGCCAAGTATCTCGAAACGCTGTTCAAGGCGAGCCTCTACGACCGCTATCAGAGCCGTATCCGGCCCCAGGCGACGCAGCCCGCGGTCGGTCATGCGCCGCGCGGGGCCGCGCCACCGCCACCGCCCGCCGCACGGGTCCGGGAGGCGACTGATGCGTTCGAGCAGCGGCCCACCGTGGCCAATGCCGCCGCCCTGATCGGTGCGCGAAGGGCTCCACGAGGCAATGGACATACCCAGTGGTAGCCTGCAACATTGGGTCATTACAGGGGGAACACACATGAGACAGCTTCTGCTGGCCGCCACCGCATTGTTCGGTCTCGCCTCGCCCGCCCTGGCCGGCGTGATCACCATCGGGGTGCTCGACGATGGCGTGGCGGTGCCGCTGGTCTGCACGGGCGGGGTCAATGCCCCGATCAGTTGCTCCGGTGGCAGCCTGCATTTTGCTTCCATCAACGTGGCCGCCGTGGGCGAGCCGCAGTTGCCGGGCGCCTCGCTGGCCTCGGTGACGATCGACGCCACCGCCAACACCGCGGGCGGTGTCCATGTGCTGGACATCGCGGTCGATCAGATCGGCCTCAACGTCGTCACGGGCGCCGCCGACGCCACGTCCACCTTCACGGTGAACCACCTCGTGGGCGGACCCTTCGGCCCGGCGACGCTCTCGACCAGCGTCAACGGCGCGTTATTCGCGTCCAACACTTTCCCGGTCACCACCAATGCCACGGTCAGCTCGACCGACGCGCTGCCGGGGATCGTGACGTCCACCGGGCACGATTACAGCATCACCTTCACCGCTGGCGGGCAGAGCGCCACCGACACCATCCAACTGGTGACCGCGGCGATCGACGTGCCCGAGCCGATGGGCATCGCCCTGCTGGGCAGTGGCCTGATCGGCTTGGGCATGGTCCGGCGCTGGTCGGTCTGACCCCCGACGAGATCGACGAGATCGAGGCGGGGTATCTGGCGTGGATGGCCGGGCGGCGGAAGCGCGCCGTTGGCCGCGCCAAACAACGTCGCCAGCAGGAGAGAGACGAGCAGCGGGAGATGCTGGGGCAGGCCAAGCATTGCCTGATAGAGGCCTACGAGGACATGCGCGGCCACCCCGACCTGCCGGTTATGCCACCGGCTGAATACGTCTAACCTGCACATATTGCAGGGTTACCGGCTGTTGCGTTAGTGTCGTTCCCGACGGCGATGGCAGTGCTTGCACCCAGCGGCGCCGTGACGTGCCGGCATCGAGGCTGATGCGCCCAAGGGACCACCGATCAGGAGTGCTTGCACCCACCTGACACGGCCTCCCGGCAAGCAGTCGCTCCAGATGCAGAAACCCGCCCCTTCCGGGGCTGTCTCTGTTTCAGGAGTGATCCATGGCCTCACCGCCGACGATGGCGTCTGCGCCAACCAACACCTACACCCAGCAACTCGCATCCGGCACCGTCCACGAGGACGTCTCGGACGTCATCTATCGGATCGACCCGGAAGAGACCCCCTTCGTCAGCGCGCTGCCCCAGGTCGGCTCGAAGCAGATCCTGACCGA
>DATEOS010000347.1:0-7254 GCA_035273815.1 Candidatus Limnocylindria bacterium | reverse complement strand
TCCTCGCCGGGCTGCAAGGCACTGCGCATGCGGTCCATCGCGTGGTGAAGCCGCGACTTCACGGTGCCGGCCGGTGCCGCGACGCGTTCCGCAATCTCCTCGACCGTCAGGTCCGCCCAGTAGCGCAGGACCACGGCCACGCGCTGGTCTTCGTTCAGGGCTTCGAACGCGAGCGCCAGCTCCGCCCGGCGCTCAACCTCGCCTTCGGGAGACGGTCCGGCCTCGGATGGTGGCGCCGGCACCAGCTGGGCTCGTGCGCGCCGGCGCAGGCGATCGCGACAGCGATTGACGAGGATCCGTCCGAACCAGGCATCGAAACGGTCCGGATCCTTCAGCCGGCGCCAGTGCTGCCAGGCTGCCATCACGGCGTCGTGGGTTGCATCTTCCGCGTCGGCCTCATCTCGCAGGATCAGTCGCGCGATGCGGTAGCTCCGATCGAGCTGTCGCTCGATCAGCGCGGCGAATTCCAGCTCCTCATCTGCCGTGGAGCCCGAACCGACGTCGCTGCCGACGATGCGCTTCCTCCTCCCGCCTACGCCGTCCATCTCGCTCCATCGACGAATGAGGGAACAGGAACGTTCACTTTTCCTGCGGCTGAGCCCTCCAACTCGCGCGATCGATGGCGTAGACGAGCACGCGGTGCCCCAACAGATCGGTTTCGCCGTCGAACGTCTCGCCCAGTCGCCCGGCCACCGCGATCGAGGCCGTGTTGGCGGGATCGATGAGGCTGATCAGCCGCTCGAACCCGATGGTGGCGAAGCCCCAGTCCATGGCCGCGCGCGCCGCCTCGGTGGCGTAGCCGCGGCCCCACCAGTCGCGGCCGAGCATGTAGCCGACCTCCGGACCCGGCCAGTCGGCGGGGTTGATGATCCCGGCGCGCCCGATCACGGCGCCGAGGTCCCGCTCCTCGATGGCCCACATCCCGTAGCCGCGTAACGCCCAATGGCCGACCCAGCCGGCAACCGCGCGCCACGTCTCCTGCAGGGTCGGTACCCGTCGATCGCCGACGTAGCGCATCACCTCCGGATCCTGCATCAGCGCGTGCAGCGCGGCGACGTCCCCCTCCGTGAACGGGCGGAGGCGGAGCCGCGGCGTGTCGACGATGGGGTATTCGATCTCCATCAGCTCCTCAGCCGAGGACCGATCGCAGGAACTCGACGGTGCGCGAATAAGCGAGCTCGCTGGCGGCCTCGACATACTCGGGCCGATCCCGCTCCGCGAACCAGTGCTTGGTCCCCGAATAGCTGTGGGACGCCGACGCGGGGTTCGCGGCCTCGGCCGGCTCCGCCGGCGCCTCCTCGAACTCGTCGTTCTCCGCCCAATGGCTCAGCCACGCGGCGGGCGGGTCGCGCGGCTCGGTTGGTGGATCCCAGCCGCCACCGTAGAAGGTCACAACGCCGGCGATCTCTGGGCGCGTCTTGGCCAGCCAGCGCGCATACACCCCGCCGAAGCTGATGCCCAGCACGGCGACGCGGTCGCCGCGGGTCTCGGGCAGGTGCAGCAGGTGATCCAGCGCAGCGGCGCAGCGCGCCACCAGCCGTTCCGCATTCGCCTCCTCGTCGAGCTCGTTCTGCTGGAAGGACTCGGCCTCCTGAATGCTGCCCAGGACCCGCCCGTCGAACAGGTCCGGTGCCAGGACCGTGAATCCGTCACCTGCCAGTCGGTCGACCAGGTCGCGGAACATGCCGTTCAGGCCCCACCAGGCGTGGAGCGCCAGGACCGGTGATCCGGGCGGCCTGGGGGGCACGGCCAGGTATGCATCCGCGCCGCCGTCGGGAGTCGAAATCCGTGTCGTCTGTCCCATGCGGCCATCGTAGCGGCGGTTGTGTCAGCCCTCTGTCAGGAACCGATCCAGCGCGGCTCGGAATGCGGCCGGCTGCTCGACCCAGGGGAAGTGGCCCGCTTGGGCGATGGTGGCCAGCTGCGCGCCGGGGATGGCATCGGCCATCTCGCGGGCGGAGACGACATCGCAGATGAAGTCGTCCTCGCCGACGACCACGAGGGTTCGCGTCGCGATCCGTGCGAGCTCGGGGCGCAGGTCCATGACGGCCTGCTCCTCCGCCCAGGACGGGCCGACGCGTGAATGGAAGCCGGCGCCGGTGAGCGTCGCGCTGAAGCGTTGGGCGGTCTCGTCCCACCGGTAGAAGTACATCGGCAGGATGGCGAGCATGGCGGCCATCGCCTGCTCATCGGTCGTCTCGACTTCGTCGGCGTCCAGCAGTGGTCGGACCGCGGCGTACCACGGCTCGCCCTGTCGCCGGTCCATGGCGGCAGCGACGCGTGCCATGGCGACGGCGTCCAGGGCCGGTGCCGTGTCGAGCAGGACCAGGTGGCTCAGATGCGCGGAATGATCGACGGCATACCGCATGGCCACCATGCCGCCGTGGGAGAAGCCGAGCAGACCGACCCGATCCAGGCCCAGGTGTCGCCGTACGGCGTCGACATCGGCGGCGTAGTCGGCCAGCCTGTACGCGGCCGCACCGGCCGGCGCGGTGGATCCTCCGGTCCCCCGCGGATCGAGCCAGATGATGGTGGCCACCTCGTCCAGCCCGGCCAGGTCGCCGAGAAAGGCGGCGCTGGTGCCGGGTCCGCCGGGGTGGGCGATCAGCACGGGACCCCGGCCGCTGACGCGGTAGTGCAGCCGGACGTCGTCGTGGCCGGGTGCCACGCCTTCGCCGGGCACGAGCCGCGGGGCGTCAGCCACGGCGTCGGCGTGTGACCAACAGGTAGATCGCAGCTGCCACGCCGGCCAGCGGCACCAGCAGCAGGGTGAAGATTCTCAGAAGGTCAACGTCCACGGGTCAGCCTCATGCTCCGGTACCGCTGCTGCCGGATCCGACACTCACGCCCAGGAGGAGCAGCACCGGCAGCGCCAACAACACCACCACGATCAGGGTAGCGACCCACTTCTCTCGGGTCGTCCACTCGCCGGACATCCAGACCAGGATCAGCCCGATCAGCGGCCCGACCACCGGCAGGAAGACCGCGCCGACGGTGAGCAGCAGGATCGCGAGCACCTCGACGGGGCCCCAGCGCGAGCGCCGCTCCGTGGCTGGCGGTGGCGAAGCCGGATCCCCGCCGCCACCTGTCTCGGCCGCCACGATCTCCTCCGGCGCGCCCAGCCGTTCCAGGACATTGCGGGCCGTCACCTCGTCACGGTTGCCGGCCTCGGCCAGCGCAGATTCGATGTGCTCGTGGACCTCCGCGATCAGCTCCCCCCGGCGATCCGCAGGCAACGGCTGGGCCGCCCGCTCGAGCCGGCCCAGGTAGTCGCTGACAAGAGCCTCGGGCTCCATGGGTCCCTCCTTAGCTCGCCATGGCGAGGATGGCGTCCACGGCGCGGCGAAACCGAGCCCAATCGAGCGCGAAGCCGTCCAACGCCCGCCGACCGTCATCGGTGATGCGGTAGTAGCGCCGCGGTGGCCCGGCATCGGACTCACGCCAGGTGGTGGTCACCAGGCGGTCGCGGCGGAGTCGGGACAGGAGGGGATAGATGGTTCCCTCGCTGGTCACCAGCTCGCCCGCGCTCGCCAGCCTTCGGACGATGTCGAAGGCATACGACTCGTCGTCGCGGACCACGGCGAGCACGCAGTACTCGAGCACGCCGCGGCGGAGCTCGGTAAGTGGGTTGCGTGTCTCGCCCGGTACCATGTCACACAAGATAATGGCGTGTCGCGGATGCGTCAAGAGCCCTGGAGTCCTTGGCAGGATCGAACAGACGTTCTATTCTGTCGGTTCTCAATGCCCGACGAGTACTGCGAGCTCCACGTCCACTCGAACTTCAGCTTCCTGGATGGTGCCAGCCACCCGGAGGAGCTGATCGGACGCGCGGCGGTGCTGGGCATGCCGTCGCTGGCCGTCACCGACCATGCCGGCCTGTACGCCGCCGTCCGGCTCTGGAAGGCCGCGGCCCAGACGCGCACCGCGGCGGCGCGTGACGCCGGCCTCTCACCGGTGTCGGCCATCGTGGGGCTGGAGCTGGCGATCCCCGCCGACGAGCGGTCGCTGCGCCTCGCCCGCCGTGGGCGAAAGCTGAACGACCCGTTGCGCGCCGAGAAGGCCAGCCGCGGCTGGCCCGGCGAGTTCCACGCCGGACCGATGCCGGGCGACCATTTGGTCCTGCTGGCACGCGACGGCACCGGCTATGCGGCGCTGTCACGGCTCGCCTCCCGCGGCCACCTGGCGGGGGAGAAGCAGTTCCCAGTCTTCGAGCGCGCGATGGTGGAGGTCGCGCTGGACGAGGCGCGCGGCCACCTGGTCGGCCTGTCAGGTTGTCGCAGCGGAGAGGTGCCGCGTCAGCTGCTGGCCAGCGACGCGGAGGCAGCGCTCGCCGCCGCGCAGGCGTGGGCCAGCCACTTTCCGGATGGCGACTTCGCGGTCGAGCTGAGCCACCACCTGCAGCCGGACGACGACTGGTTGGTGGCCCAGCTGGCCGAGCTGGCGGAGCGCGCCGGCCTGCCCACGGTGGTGACCAACGAGGTGCATTACGCCGACCCGGGCGGCCATCGGCTGCAGGACGTGCTGGTCTGCATCCGCCACGGCGCCACGCTGGACGACGCGCGCGAGCTGCTCCTCCCCAACGCCGAGTACCGGCTCAAATCGGGGGCCGAGCTCGCGCGCATCGGACCCGGGCTGCCGGACGAGCGCAGCCGGAGCGCCTGGGCGGACGGCCTGGTACGGGCAGCCGCCATCGGCCAGTCATGCCGGCTGGACCTGGACTTCGAGCGCTATCGGTTCCCGGGCTTCACGGTCCCCGAGGGCGAGACGCCGTTCTCATACCTGTACCAGCTTGCGCACGAGGGCTTACGGCGCCGTTATCGGCCGATTACCACGCAGGCGGTCAAGCAGCTGGCGCACGAGCTCGACATCATCGAGCGCACCAACCTGGCGGAGTTCTTCCTGATCGTCTGGGACCTGATGGAGTTCGCGCGCAAGCGCGGGATCATCGGGCAGGGGAGGGGAAGCGCCGGCGACTCGATCGCCGCCTACTGCCTGGGCATCACCAAGGTCGACCCGATCGAGCACAAGCTCCTGTTCGAGCGCTTCATCAACGAGGCGCGGACGCTGCCGGACATCGACATCGACTTCGACGTCAACCGTCGAGAAGAGGTGATCCAGTACCTCTACGACCGCTACGGCGAGGACCACTCGGCCATGGTCTGCACCGTCATCACCTACCGCGCCCGTTCCGCCGTGCGCGAAGTGGCCAAGGCGCTGGGCTTCCCGCTGGAGGCAGTCGACCGGGTGGTCAAGGCACTCGACACCCGCGACGCCAGCGACGTGGCGCGCGACCTGGCGCTGGACGGCAGCTTCGGCTGGCTGTTCGACGAGATCGGCGTGGACATGGAGGCGGAAGCGGTCCCGTCGAACCGCGCCGGACGCAGGACCGATGGTGGCGCGCTCGTTGCCCGCGAGTCCGATTCCTCTTGGAACCACCGTCCCCGCCCGGTGCTGGCACCAGCTCCGCTGCCACTGCGCGCCGACCTGGCCGATGCCGAGGCGCGTGCCCGGGACGCATCGGGCGATCACGATGGGCGGTCGTACAGCGAGTCCGGCTGGGTGCCGCCGCGACGGCCGCGGGTGCTCGACCAGTCGGTCGTATCGGTCAAGCACGAGGGGTGGGAGCAGAAGCGCTACGGGCCAGGCGGCCTGCGCGTGGATCCGGCGGCGGAGGAGCTGGACGTCCCGGAGCCACGGGACAACGGCACGCCCGGCGCGTCCAGCGAGCGTCCTGCCGTGGTGCGGGTGGACCCAGAGTCGGGCATGCCGATCGAAGAACGCCGCCGGCCGAGCGTCCTGCCGGGCGAGCGGTCGCCGGATTCTCGCCAGATTGCAGGCACGCTGACCTTAGCCAGGGAAAACGCCAGAATTGAGGCTCAGGGGTATAGAAATACCGATGTTTCAGAGCCGTTGAGCCTGCCTAACGTCAACCAGACTGGAAATTGGCAAGAGCTATGGCTGTCGCAGGTGCATGCCGCGCCCCGCAACCGCTGGCAGTGGCTGCTCACCCTGTGCGCCGAGATCGACGGCTTTCCCCGTCACCTGGGGATCCACGTCGGCGGCATGCTCGTCACCCGCACCCCGCTGATCGACCTGGTCCCGATCGAGCGGGCCAGCATGCCCGGCCGGGTGGTGTCCCAGTACGACAAGGAGGACATCGAGGCGCTGGGCCTGGTCAAGATCGACCTCCTCTCGCTGCGCACCCTGGGCGTGGTCAGCGAATGCCTGGATCGCATCGAGCGCGACACGGGACAGAGGATTGACCTCGACTCACTCCCACACGACGACCCGGAGGTGTTCCGCACCATCTCGGCCGCCGACACGGTGGGCATGTTCCAGGTGGAGAGTCGGGCCCAGATGCAGGCGCTGCCCAAGGCGCGGCCGGAGCGCTTCGAGGACCTGGTCGTCCAGGTGGCGATCATCCGGCCCGGCCCGGTGCAGGGCAACGCGGTCCACCCGTACCTCCGAAGGCGCGCCGGCCAGGAACCGGTCACCTACCTCCACCCGGCACTCGAACCGATCCTGTCCGACACCCTGGGCGTGATCCTGTACCAGGAGCAGGTCATGCAGGTCGCCATCGAGGTGTGCGGCTACTCCGCCCTGGAGGCCGACATCTTCCGCAAGGCGATGGGCAGCCATCGGTCCCACCAGAAGATGCAGGCGGAGCGCGACCGCTTCGTGGGCGGGGCCATGCGCACCGGCCTGACCGAACCCGATGCCGACGAGCTCTTCCGCCGCTGCAGTGCCTTCGCCGAGTTCGGCTTCGCCCGCGCCCATGCGGCGGCCTTCGCCAAGATCACCTACGACACCGCCTGGCTGAAGCTGCGCTACCCGACCCACTACTACGCCGGCGTGCTGAACAACCAGCCGATGGGCTTCTACTCACCCGCGGTGGTGGTGGGCGATGCCAAGCGCCACGGGGTCAAGGTGCTGTCGGTCGACGTCAACCAATCGGCCTGGGACCACGACACGCGTTCGCTGCCGGACGGCAGCTGGGCGCTGCGGCTGGGCATGCGCCAGGTGAAGGGGATCGACGAGTCGTCGCGCGAAACGCTGGAGCGCGAGCGCGCCATCGGTCCCTACACCGGCGTCCGCGACTTCGTGGCGCGCACGGGCCTGGGCGAGCAGGTGGTCGAGCGGCTGATCGCCATCGGTGCCTTCGACTGGACCGATGCGCCCCGCCGCGAGCTGCTCTGGCAGCTGCGCACCACCATGGAGGATGCCAACCCGGCGCGTCCGGCATTGGGCTTGACC
>DATEOS010000346.1:0-10213 GCA_035273815.1 Candidatus Limnocylindria bacterium | reverse complement strand
CTTCGCGTTTGCAGACCTTCCGGCAGTTGGCGCTTCGCGGCTCGGTGCACCCGATGAGGGTGAAGAGGGAAGCGGCGATCAGGAAACGCACGCTGGCAGTATACGCCGGGGCGCGCCGGGAGGAACGCCACCAGGGCCAGCGGCGAAGAAGGCGTAGAAGTAGCCGACGGGGTACGCATCCGCCAGTTGCCGCACGGCAATGGCGCGGTACGTGGCAGGCACGAGCCGACAGGGAACCCGCCAAAGCACCGAACCGTAGTCAGCCCGCAGTGGCCAAGCCACATCATCGGCTCATGGGCGAATTGATTCTTGCCGGCGTCCTGACGTGGCTCATGGTCTTCGTGTGGTGGGGCACCAACCTTGCCCTACGTCCTGGCCGCCGAGACAAGGTGGTCGGCGGATTGCTCAGTGCGCTCGCATTGGTACCAAGCTTCATCGCGCTCTGGCTTGGAACGTAGGACAGCCGGCGACGCGAGCCGCCCCGCGCTATCGGAGCCGTCGAGGCGGCTCGGGCCGGGGGTAAGTCTTCTGCATCCGGACCTGGCCGTTGCGACCCTTTACGGTCAGCTCGCCGCCACCTAGCCGATCGAGCGCCTGGCACCCCACTCTGATGCCTTCCCGCTGGGTCGGGGCGTCATGCGTCTCGCCGCCGCCCGATACGTGCCAGCCGCCGGCCTTCTTGGGTCCAGCGGTGACGCGCACCAAAGCCCGGGTCTCATGCGCGTCGGCCTGCCCGACCCGAGCTTGTCGGATCGTCCCCCAGGCCGCGGCAGGCTGCTGCGAGTTCACCTGCAGCGGCTTGCCCACGACGAAGGCGGCTGTCGCCGACCGCTCGCCCTTGCGCTCATGCGCCTACCGAGACGGCGGACCGGGACGCTGAGCAGTGCGCTGCACATGGTGCATTTGCCCCACGTGCCCGTGGGCGTGCTGTAGACGGACACCTTCGCCCGCCCATTCCAGTGGCGGTGGACATAGATACAGCCAGCGGAGTCAGTCGCATCGGCCAGCCACACCGCACTGGACCAGGTGGCGATCGTGTCGCGCCCCGCGGTCTATTGCCCTACCCCTTGCTGTGGCGACGGGAGTCAGCGTTCATCCGCAATTTGGAGCCGACGGAGGGAATCGAACCCACAACCGGCGGTTTACAAAACCGCTGCTCTACCGTTGAGCTACGTCGGCCTCGGCCCCGATTCTACCGGCCACCAGCGCGAGATCGTTGCCGCACGACCTCGAACAGCAGCAGTGCGCCGGCGGTCGCGGCATTGAGCGATGCCACCTGGCCGGACATTGGAAAGCTGACGAGCAGGTCGACACGACGCCTGGTCGCTCCCGAGATGCCTTCCCCCTCGGCACCCACCACCATCGCCAGCGGCCCACGCAGATCCGTCTCCCAGGCGGACGCCGGCGCGTCCTGGTCGGCCGCGACCACGTGCAGGCCACGGTCCTGAAGGTCGCGCAGCGCATGCCCCAGGCTCTCGACGCGTGCCAGCAGGAGATGCTCGCTGGCCCCGGCGCTCGCCTTGACCGCGGATGCGGAGAGCGGCGCCGCTCCACGCTCGGGAAAGATCACGCCGTCGACGCCGGCCGCCTCGGCGGAGCGTAGCAACGTCCCGAAGTTCACCGGGTCCTGCAGATGCTCCAGCAGCAGGATCAGCGGATCGCGACCCGCCGCCTCGGCCCGTGCCAGCATGTCCGCCGGATCGGCCCAGCGTCGCTCCCCCACCTCCAGCAGCACGCCCTGGTGACCGTCGAAGCCGGCGAGCGCTGCAATCCGGTCTCCCGGCACCGTCTCAACCAGGACCGATGCTTCCCGCGCACGAGCCAGCACCAGCTTGAGCTCCGGGCTCGGTCGGGCGCTTTCCGAGACCAGCAGGCGGCGCGCCTCGCGGCCGGCAGCCAGCGCCTCGGCGACGGGGCGGCGGCCGCCGATCCACTCCGTCAAGCCGGGCCCACGGTGGCGACGGCGAAGGCGGCGATCCCCTCCGCTCCGGCAAATCCGAGGCCGTCCGAGGTCGTGCCCTTCACGCTGACGGCATCCGGCTCCAGGCCGGTCAGCTCCGCCAGGCGCTTGACCAGCTCGGCGCGCCGCGGCTCGATCGCCGGCCTGCGGGCCACGATGGTCAGGTCCACGCCCGCCGGCCGCCAGCCTCCCTCCCGCAGGCGCTCCACGGCCGCCTGCACCAGCTCGCTGGAGTCGGCGTCGCGCCACCGCTCGTCATCCGCGGGGAACAGGCCGCCCACGTCACCCAGCCGGGCGGCGCCGAGCAGCGCGTCGATCACGGCATGCAGGGCCGCGTCCCCATCCGAGTGGCCGGCCAGTCCCGTCTCCCCGGAGAAGAGCAGCCCACCCAGGTGCAGCTCGCGGCCCTCCTCCAGGCGGTGCGCGTCGAAGCCGATTCCGGCGCACAGCCCCTCGCCGACCGCCGGCGTCGAGAGCGGGACGCTCCAGCCGCCGAGCGCGGCACGCAGCATGGCGTCGTCGCCCGGATCCGTGAGCTTGCGGTTGATCGGCTCACCGTCGACCGCCCGGACGCCGATCCCGCCGGAGGCCATGGCCGCCGCCTCGTCGGTGGCGGAGCGTCCCCACGCGCGCGTCTCCTCCATGGCGGCGCGGAGCTGGACGAGGGTCGCGCCCTGCGGCGTCTGGGCGGCGTAGACGGTCTCGCGGTCGACCGCGCCGGTCAGCGAGCGCGATGCGTCGACTGTCTTCAGTGAATCGGAAATCGGTACGAGTGGCACCGCGCCGGTGCCAGCGCGAACGGTCGAGACGACGCGCACCATGAGCTCCGGGGACGCTGCCGGACGCGCGGCGTCGTGGACGAGGACCGGCGTCTCCTCCGCCACGCCGGCGGCGGTCAGGGCGGTGATGCCGGCCACGACCGAATCGGTGCGCTCCTCGCCGCCGCCGACGACCATCACTCGCTCGCCGGCATCAGGCGGCAGGGCATCGGTGAAGCGCCGCACGCCATCGGCAGGGACCACCAGGGCCACCCTGGCCATGCCGGGGACGGCCAGCAGCGCATCCAGGCCCCAGCGCCAGACGGGCCTGCCCAGGATGTCGATCCACAGCTTGTCGGTGCCGAATCGGCGGCTCTGCCCAGCCGCGACCAGGATGGCGGCGACCGGCAGGCTCATCGGTCCATGAGGAGGTCAGGCGACCTCGCGTGGCTGGGCGAAGATCATGCGGCCAGCCACGGTCTGGAGCACGCGAGTGACGGTGATGCCCACCTCGCTGTCCATGAAGCGGCTGCCGCCCTCGACCACGATCATGGTGCCGTCGTCCAGGTAGCCGACGCCCTGGCCGGGCTCCTTGCCCTCCTGGATGATCTTGACCTGCATCTCCTCGCCAGGGTGCACGACCGCCTTCACGGCGTTGGCCAGCTCGTTGATGTTCAGGACACGGATGCCCTGCAGCTCCGCCACGCGGTTCAGGTTGAAGTCGTTGGTCAGGATGGCGGCGTCGTTATCGCGCGCGTACGCGACCAGCTTGGCATCGACTTCGTCGACCTCGGGGTAGCTGGCCTCGCTGACCTCCACCGGGCTGATCGAGTCGCGCTGGAGGGCAGCCAGCATCTCCAGCCCGCGCCGTCCCCGATTCCGACGCAGCGCGTCGGGCGAGTCGGCAATTCGCTGCAGCTCATCCAGTACGAAGCGAGGCACCACCAAGGTGCCCAGGATGAACCCGGTCCGCCCGATGTCCACGATCCGTCCGTCGATCACCGCGCTGGTGTCGATCACCACCTCCTGCGGGCCGGATCGCGAACGCGCTCCCGGCAGCACGCCGGACAGCGCGGGCACCAGCACGTCCCGCTTGTACAAGGTTGCCCACAGCATGACCAGGGCCAGGATGATGGCGACCACCACCGCTATCAGCGGCCCCACCGCACCGCCCAGGCCCGACAGCGGCACGCCCACCAGCAGTCCCATCAGCAGGCCGATGACGATGGCGATCACACCCAGCGCAAACTCGCTGGCATTTGCCTGCCCCAGCCGATCCACCGCCCAGCGGGTTGGGTAGACGGTGATGTACGGAATCGCCAGGTACCCGAACAGCAGCGAGGCAGCCACCATCGCCATCAGGAACGCAGGCCGGTTGGGCTGCGAAATGACGTCGGTGTCCGACAGGATCAGCAGGCCAAGGACGAATCCAAGGAGCGCGCCGATCAAGGCTCCCAGGAGCTGGATGATCTTGTGCATGACCCGATGAGACCGAAAGATGAATTGAACTCGCGACCGAGATGAAACCTGATAAAGCTGATGAGACCGATGGTCGCGGCCCGCCTCGCGAGCGGCGTGCACCTTAGCACCGGCGGCGACCGGGGGCAACGGCCGCGATTACGCCTCCGCGAGCGCGGAAAGCAGCGCTGAACGCACGTCCAGCGCCGTTTCCAGGCCGTCCGGCCCGCCTTCGTCGGTGCTCCGCGATGGACCCGTGATGAGCCGATTGAAACCCAGCCGCCGCGCCTCGGCCAGGCGCCGCTCGGCACGTCCGGCGGCGCGCAGCCGCCCCGCCAGGGAGAGCTCGCCGGCGAGGACCGTTCCGCTCCGCACCGCACGCTCGCGCAGGCTGGAGGCCAATGCCACGGCCACCGCCAGGTCCGCCGCCGGCTCCTCGATGCGCAGCCCGCCCGCCACGTTGACGTAGACGTCGTGGCTGGTGAGATTCACACCGGCGTGGCGGGCCAGTACCGCGATCAGCATGAGCACGCGGTTGACGTCGATCCCCGTGGTGGCGCGGCGGGGCGATCCGGCACCGGACGGGGCGACCAGCGCCTGGATCTCGACGGCCAGCGGTCGCGTGCCTTCCAGCGCGATGGTCACCGCGCTGCCGGCCACCGGCGGCTGCTCGGACTCCAGGAAGAAGCGGCTGGCGTCCGCCACCTCGACAAGTCCGTCGCCTCGCATCTCCAGCACGCCCACCTCGTCGGTCGAGCCGAAGCGGTTCTTCGCGGCCCTCATCAGCCGCGTGGATCCGAGCCGCTCCCCTTCCAGGTAGATCACCGCATCGACCAGGTGCTCCAGCGTGCGTGGCCCGGCCACGGTCCCCTCCTTGGTGACGTGTCCGACCAGCGCCACGCAGGTGCGCCCCGCCTTGGCGACCTCCGCCAGCCGCGTGGCCACCTCGCGCACCTGGCCGACGCTGCCGGCGGGGCCGGTCAGGTCGGCGGACGCCATGGTCTGGACGCTATCGACCACGGCCAGCGCCGGGGCCACCGACTCGATCGCCCCGACGGCCGTGGCAAGCTCGGTGGTGGCCACCAGCCCGAGGCCCTTGACCACGGCTCCCACGCGTTCGGCCCGGCCGCGGACCTGGGAGGCGGACTCCTCGCCGGTCATGTACAGGACCTCGGACCCGCCGGCCGCCAGGCGGGCTGCCAGCTGCAGCAGCAGGGTGCTCTTGCCGATGCCGGGGTCGCCACCGAACAGCACGATCGAGCCGGGCACCAGGCCACCGCCCAGCACACGGTCGACCTCGCCGATCCCGCTCACCATCCGGTCCGCCTCGGCACTCGAAACCTCAGAGATGGGCGATATGGCGCCGACGGCAAACGCGGCCGTGGTGCGGTCGCGAGCGCGGGCGCCGGGCACCGGTCGGCTGATGACAGTCTCGACCAGCGTGTTCCACGCCTCGCACGACGGGCACTGCCCCGCCCAACGCGGCGTTTCGGCGCCGCACTGCTGGCAGACGTGCACGGTTCGGACGGCAGGCATGGGAGGGCCATGTTGCCACGCGGCGGAGTACCGCCGGCGTATCGGTCCGTTATCGAAGCTCAGCGGGCCTTGACGGTCTGCCGCTCCGGCTTCTTCTCGATCGAGAGGCCGCCGTCCGGGATGGCGTCGACGATGATCGTGTCGCCGGCCTCGAAGCTGGCCATCAGCATCCGCTCGGCCAGTGGATCCTCGATCTGGTTCTGGATCTCGCGCCGCAGCGGCCGGGCGCCAAAGGCATTGTCGTAGCCCTTGGTGATAATCGCGTCCTTGGCGGCATCGGTCACGATCAGCTCCATCTGCTGGCCGGCCAGCTGCGCCTTCACCCTCGCCAGCAGCAGGTCCACGATCTCGCGGATCTGCTCACGGCTGAGCTGCGTGAAGACGACGGTGGCGTCGATGCGGTTCAAGAACTCGGGGCGGAAGGCGTTCTTCAGCTCGCCGAGCACCTTCTCCTTCATGCGGTCGTAGTCGGCGGTCGCCTGCGCGGCCTCGTCCGGCGCGCCGGCGCGGAAGCCAATGCTCGTGTCCTTCTGAAGCAGCTGCGCACCGACGTTGCTGGTCATGATGATGATCGTGTTGCGGAAGTCGACCCGACGGCCCTTGGCATCAGTAAGGTGCCCGTCCTCCAGGATCTGGAGCAGGATGTTGAACACTTCGGGGTGCGCCTTCTCGATCTCGTCGAGGAGCACCACGGAGTACGACTTGCGCCGCACGGCCTCGGTCAGCTGCCCGCCCTCGTCGTAGCCGACGTAGCCCGGCGGGGCGCCGACCAGCCGCGACACGTTGTGCCGCTCCATGAACTCGCTCATGTCGATCTTCAGCAGGGCGTCTTCGCTGCCAAACATGAACTCGGCCAGCGCCCGGGCCAGCTCGGTCTTGCCGACGCCGGTGGGGCCCATGAAGATGAAGGAGCCGATCGGCCGCTTTGGATCCTTGAGCCCGGCGCGAGCGCGACGGACAGCCTTGGAAACGATGTCAATCGCCTCCTGCTGGCCGATGATCCGCTTGTGCAGGGCCTCCTCCATCTTCAGGAGGCGCTCCGACTCCTCGGTGCTGATGCGGACCACCGGGATGCCGGTCCACATACTGACGACCTCGGCGATGTCCTCATCGGTCACCACCGGCAGGTCCTTGGCAGCTTCCTCGTGCCAGCTGGCGCGCAGCTCCTCGATCCGCTCCTTGCCCTGCGCCTCTTCGTCGCGCAGGCGCGCCGCGGCCTCGTAGTCCTGGCCGGCGATCGCCTCGTCCTTCTGGCGAGTGACCTCCTCCAGGCTCTTCTGCGCCTCCTTGATCTCCGGCGGCGCCGATGCGTTGCGCAGGCGCACGCGCGACCCAGCCTCGTCGATCAGGTCGATCGCCTTGTCGGGCAGCGCGCGGTCAGCCACGTAGCGGACGGACAGGTCCACTGCCGATCGCAGCGCCTCGTCGGTCATCTTCACGTGGTGGTGCGCCTCGTAGCGCTCCCGGATGCCGAACAGGATGTCGACCGCCTCGTCAACGGTCGGCTCGTCGACCATCACCGGCTGGAACCGCCGCTCCAGCGCCGCGTCCTTCTCGATGTACTTGCGGTACTCGTCCAGCGTGGTTGCGCCGATGCACTGCAGCTCACCGCGTGAGAGTGGCGGCTTCAGGATGTTGGCCGCGTCGATGGCACCCTCCGCCGCGCCGGCACCCACCAGGGTGTGCAGCTCGTCGATGAAGAGGACGGAGTCGCTGCTTGAGCGCAGCTCCTCGATGATCTTCTTCAGGCGCTCCTCGAACTCACCGCGGTACTTGGTGCCGGCCACCAGTGACCCGATGTCCAGGGTCAGCACCCGCTTGTCGATCAGCGTCTCCGGCACGTCGCCGCGCACGATGCGCTGGGCGAGCGCCTCCGCGATGGCGGTCTTGCCGACACCCGGCTCACCGATCAACGCCGGGTTGTTCTTGGTCTTGCGGCCCAGGATCTGGATGACCCGCTCGATCTCCTTTTCGCGGCCGATGATCGGGTCCAGCTTGTCGGCCCGCGCCAGCTCGGTCAGGTTGATGCCAAGCTGATCCAGGGTTGGCGTCTTGGACGGGCGCTTCGACTCCTGCGCCGGCGAGACGCTGGTGCTCTGGCTCAGGACGTGAATGACCTGGTGGCGGACCTTGTCCAGGTTGACGCCCAGGCTCTCGAGCACGCCCGCCGCGATGCCCTCGCCCTCGCGGACCAGGCCCAGCAGCAAGTGCTCGGTGCCGATGTAGTTGTGGCCCAGCCGCCGCGCCTCGTCGATGGCCAGCTCGATCACGCGCTTGGCGCGGGGCGTCAGGCCGACCTCGCCGACGACCGGCCGGTCGCCGCGACCGATGATGAACTCGACCGCGGTGCGGACCTTCGACAGCTCCACGTTCATGTTCTCGAGCACGCGGGCAGCGACGCCCTCGCCCTCGCGCACCAGCCCGAGCAGTAGATGCTCGGTGCCGATGTAGTTGTGGTTGAAGCGCTGGGCCTCATCCTGCGCCAGGGTGAGGACCTTTCGCGCTCGGTCTGTGAACTTGTCGAATCGGTCCATGTTGCGGTCTCGCTGGGCTCCTGCACGCGGCTTGGCGCCTCGTGCCTTCGGCTGAGTGTACGGCACCACTAATGGTCGGTGCCCCTCAATAGGTACTACGGTCTAGGAGTCCTGGACGCTCACACAGCGTTAAGTTCCCCCCACATTCGCATGCAGAGAGGCGGGCCCTGCGCGGGTCCCGCCTCTGCGTTCGCTGAGATGGACCCCTGATGCCGGGGCCGATGGGTCAGGCCTTCGCGCCCTCCGCCGGCTCCGCCTCGGCCTCCGTCTCCGCCATCGCTTCGGTTGGCTCGGCATCGGCCTCGGCTTCGACGACCGGCTCCTCGGTCGCATCGGCTTCAGCTTCGGCTGCCGGAGCCTCCGCCTCGGTGGGCTCGGCCGGCTCCGCCTCGGCCTCGGCGGCGGGCGCCTCGGCTTCGGCCGCGGGCACCTCGGCCTCGGCCGCGGCATCCACCTCGATTGCCACCGGCTCCTCCGCGACGGCCTCTTCGGCCGCAGCCTCCGTGGCGGGTTCCTCGACGGCTGCCTTGGCACGCGACCGCTTCGGCTTCGGCGCCTCGGCCTCCTCGGGCTCCGACCGGAACTGGTCCAGCAGGCCCGATGACGCGAAGGCGGCGGCCATGGTGTTGTCGATCCCCTCGTCCGGCTCGCTGATCGCGTCCTCCGGACGGTAGTCGCGATCACGACGGTCGCGGCCACCGCGCTCGCGACGCGGCGGGCGATCCTCGAAGCGACCCGCCGGAGCGGCGGGTGCCGCTGCGGGCACCGGCGCCGAACGCTCCTCGGCCTGCTTGAGGCTCAGGCCCAGCCGATGGCGCTCGGAGTCGAGGCTGATGATCTTGAGCTTCAGCACTTCGCCCTCCTTCACCACATCACCCGGGTGGGCGACGCGCTGGTTGGAGAGCTCGCTGATGTGGATGAGCCCCTCGAGGCCCTCCTCCACGCGCACGAAGGCGCCGAAGTTGACGAGCTTGGTGACGGTCCCCTCGATCACGTCGCCGATCTGGTACTTCGCCACCGACTCCTGCCACGGGTCCGGCTGCAGGCGGCGGATGGACAGGCTGATCCGCCCGCGCTCGTGGTTGATGTCGATGACCTCGGCCTCGACCTCCTCACCGATGGCGTAGGCGGTCTCCGGGTTGTTGACCTTGTTCCAGGAGAGCTCGCTCTTGTGGACCAGGCCGTCGATGCCGCCCAGGTCGATGAACACGCCGAAGGGGGCGATGCTGCGCACCACACCGGTCACGCGCTGGCTGACCTGCAGGCTGCTGAACAGCTCGTCGCGCTTCTCACGGCGCTCCTCGTAGAGGGCCACCTTCTCCGACAGGATGAGGCGGTTGGCCTTGCGGTTGACCTCCAGGATCTTGAGCCGCAGGGTGCGGCCAACGAACGGCTGCAGCTTTTCGGCGATCTCCTGGGCGGCGTCACGCGGCTGCTCGTCACGCGGGCGGCGCGGGAAGTCGACGATCTGGCTGATCGGCACGAAGCCGCGGACACCCAGGTCCACGATCAGGCCGCCCTTGTTATGGTCGATGACACGGGCCTCGACGATCTCGCCGGCGTCGAACCGCTCCTGCATGGCGCGCCATTTGCGCTCCAGGCCGGCGCGTCGCAGCGACAGGACCGCGTGCCCCTCGGGCGACTCCGGCTGCAGGACATAGACGAGCACCTCGTCGCCAACCTTCAGCTCCGGGCGCGACTCGTCCGCCTCGCGCGGGCCGCGGCGGCCCATCAGCTCGCGGTTCGAGACGACGCCTTCGGACTTGCCGCCGAAGTCGACCAGGATCTCGTCTGGATCGATCCGGACGACGGTGCCCTCGACCACGTCGCCGTGCTTCAGGCTCTTGACCTCGTTGTCAGGGTCGTCGAGCAGCTCGGCCATGGTCTGCGGTCGGCCGGAGTCGGTCGCCGCGGCAGCCGGGGCCGGCGCGACCTCGGCCGCAGGTTCGGCGGCGGGCTCAGACTCG
>DATEOS010000345.1:0-7356 GCA_035273815.1 Candidatus Limnocylindria bacterium | reverse complement strand
GGCCCTTGGATCTCGACCTGACCCTCGCTGATCCGCGCCCGATAGGCGACCTGGCGGCTGGTGGCCGGCCCATGACGCACCGCGCCATCGGTGAGGCGGAAGGCCGAGTGATGCCATGGGCAGACGATGGTGTCGCCGTGAAGCGTCCCCTCCGACAGCGGCCCACCCGCATGCGAGCAGGTCTCCTTCAATGCGCTGACCGCGTCACCCCGGCGCACCAGCACGAGGGTCGTGGCGCCGAAGCTGGCCTTGGTGGGCGTCGCCTCCGGCAGCTCGGCGGCGGGCAGGATGGGCGTGAAGTCGGCCGCCTTCTTGCCGCGCGCGAACGCGCTGCGATTGACCATGTAGCCGTACTTGAAGACGACGTGGCCGCCCACGTATGCGCCCACCGAGATGACCAGGTAGCCGACCAGGAAGATCCAGAAACCGCCGTCGTGAGCGCCGCCCAGGCGCAGGAAGAAGGAAACGGCGAAGAGGACGATTCCGATGATGTTGATCACGCCGTGAAAGCCGACGACGTTGCGCTCGTCGCCGGTGGCGGTGTCCTTGAAGTCAGTCAGGCCGGTGACGATGGCACCTACCCCCGCCACGGTGACCAGGCCGATCGACCAGGTCAGCGCGTCCTCGAGCCCGGTCACGCCCAGGAAGTAGCGCAGCAGGTCAAGGATGACGGCGATGGTGGCGCCACCGACCACCACATCGGTGAGCACCGGATGCACCGGGTGGCCCAGCCAGGTGCCATTCAGGAAGTCCTGGAAGAACTTGCCGGGCGTGCCCAGGACGCCGTACACCGCGTTCGTGGCGCCGGCGATGCCGTTCCACAGGCCGGACAGTGGCCGCGCCCAACGTTCGATCACCAGAACCCTCCCTCGCGGCCCATCAGAAACCGGGCCGGCACGCTCTGCGAGCAAGCAAGCCGCATGCCGCTGATACGAGCCCGGTCACGGTCCAGCGACGACTAGCCAGCCACCTCCTGGGCGAAATCGCGGAAGACGGCGACGTGGCGCTCGATCTCCTCGTCACTGTGCTGCACGGAGAGGGTCCACTGGTCGTCCGGTCCGGGCGGCAGCAGCACGCCGCGATTGGCCAGGTAGAAGAAGCTCGCCTCCCACAGCTCACCGTCGAGGCCGATGAAGTCGCGGTAGTTCGTCACCCGGTCGGGCGTGAACATCACGCAGCCCTTCGGACCCACGTTGATCGCATAGCCGGGCAGGCCGAACTCGTCCAGCACCTCCTGGCAGCCGGCGGTGAGCCGATCGGCCATGGCGTGCAGGCGCGGATACACGTCGGGCGTCAGCACCTTGGTCAATGTCACCAGCCCTGCGGTGACCGACAGGGGGTTGCCGTTGAACGTGCCCAGGTGCGCGACGCGCGTCGCGCCGCCGCTCAGCGTGGAATGCTCCAGGCCGGCCCCCGGAGCGCCGCGCTCCGGCACCTGCTCGATCGACCGCATCACCTCCTCGCGGCCGCCGAACGCGCCGATCGGCACGCCGCCGCCGATGCTCTTGGCCAGGCAGATGAGGTCGGGTTGGATGCCGAAGTACTCGGTGGCGCCGCCGTACGACAGCACCACGCCGGTCTTCACCTCGTCGAAGATGAGCACGATGCCGTGCTCCGTGGCGAGCTCCCGCAGCCGCTCCAGGAAGCCGGGCAACGGTGGCACCACGCCGATGTTGAACTGCACCGGCTCCACGATGATGGCCGCGATCTCGCCGCGATTCGCCTCAAGGATGGCGGCCACCGTGTCCGCCTGGTTGAAGGGCGCCACGATCGTCTCGGCAAGCCGGCTGCGCGGCAGGCCGGCTGTGGCGGGCACGCTGGCCGGTGAGTCGTCCGGCCCCATTGCTTCACGCGGCGGCTGGATGCTGATCAGCACGTCGTCGTGGTGGCCGTGGTAGCCGCCCTCGAACTTGAGTACCTTCTCGCGCCCGGTGAAGCCGCGTGCCACCCGGATGGCGTCCATGGTGGCCTCGGTGCCCGAGTTGCTGAAGCGCAGGAGATCGATGCCGAAGCGCTGCTTGATCTCCTCCGCCAGCGCCACGCCATCCTCGACCGGGAAGGTGTAGCACGTGCCGTTGGCGACGCGGCGCTGCAGCGCCTCGGCCACCAGCGGGTGTGAGTGACCGGCGGCGAGCACGCCGAATGCCATATCGAAGTCGATGTACTCATTGCCGTCCGCGTCCCAGATCCGCGATCCGCGTGCGTCGGTCATGAACAGCGGATACGGGTCGTACGTCTGGAAGGAGCTGGCCACGCCAAGCGGCATCGCGCGACGCGCGCGCACGTGCAGCTCGGCGCTGCGCGGGGTGCGCGCCCGATAAGCCGCCTCCTCGCGTTGCCCTACCGCCCGCACCCGCTCGCGGTCCAACTCGCGCCTCTCGGCAACGGTCACGCTCATCCTCCTACCTCGTGCCCCATCGGTAGCTTTCCTTGACGAATCGCAGCTCCACCATCGTCTCGGTGGACCGGATCCCGTCGATCTTGGCCAGCTGATCGGCGAGGACGCGGAGCAGGTGCTCGTTGTCCTCACAGACGACCTCGCAGATCATGTCGAACCGCCCGGCGGTGACCACGACGTAGGTCACCTCTTCCAGCGCGGCGACCGCGTCGGCCACTTCGTCGAGGCGCGAGGCGTCCACGTGCAGGCCGATGAAGGCGGGCTGCCCGAAGCCCATGGCCAGCGGATCAGTGACGCCCACGACCTGGACGATGCCGCGGCTGATGAGCCGCTCCGCTCGCTGGCGGACCGTGGCCTCCGGCACCTTCAACTCTCGTCCGATCTGGGCATATGGCCGCCGCCCGTCCCGCTGGAGGGCCTTGATGATTGCCTTGTCCAGGTCATCGAGGAGTGGCCGGCGACCCGACGCCCCGATCGAACGAACTGCCACGGTTTACGAATCGTAGCGGTGCAGGCGAATCGTGGTCAAACTTTCCGCAACTTCTCGGCAAGAACTACGCGGATTCCGTTGACTCTTGCGGGATCAGTGGCTCCGCGGCCTGCCAGGCGCCGGTGGCGTCGGCCAGCCACTCGGCCACGTCGCGCACCGCCACGTCAGTCCGTTCCAGGTCGGTCACGCCATCACGCAGCATGATCAGGCAGTAGGGACAGGCGGTGGCGATGGCATTCGCATCGGTGGCCAACGCATGCTCCACCCGCCGATGGTTGATGCGCTGCCCCTCGCGCTCTTCCATCCACATCCGCGCCCCGCCAGCGCCGCAGCACATGCCCTTGCGATGGTGGAGCTCCATCTCGACCAGCTCGGTGCCGGGCACGGCGTCAACGACCCGCCGGCCCTCGTCGTAGACCTGGTTGTAGCGCCCCAGGTAGCAGGCATCGTGGTAGGCGACCACCGCCTCGTGATGCTCGGTCGGCACCAATCGGCCTTCGGCCACCAGCGTGTCCAGCAGCTGCGTGTGGTGGATCACCCGCAGCCCGCGCAGGCCGAACTGCGGGTACTCGTTGCGGATGGTGTTGAAGCAGTGCGGGCAGCTGGCCACCACCGTCTGCACGCCGTGGACATCGCGAGCCGAGGTGAGGGTGGTGACGTTCTCCTCGGCCAGCATCTGGAACAGGTACTCGTTCCCTGCCCGGCGCGCCGGATCGCCGCTGCAGGTCTCCTGCGAGCCGAGCACCGCGAATGGCACCTCCGCCTGGCGCAGCAGCTGAGCCATGGCGCGCACCACGCGGCGATTGCGGTCATCGAACGCGCCCGCGCAACCGACCCAGTACAGGATCGGCGCGTCGCGCCGGCCCATGCCGTAGATGGTGCGCCACGGCCGCTCGTAGCCGGCGGGTGGTGGCGCGGGCATGGGATCCCTGCCGAAGACGGAAACGTCCAGGCCCTTGGCCCAGTCCAGCCGCGCCGACTTCGGCTGGCCCCATGGGTTGCCGGCGTTCTCCATGTTGCGGAAGGCGGCGTTCAGCTCGGTGGGGAAGGACGACTCTTCCAGCACCAGGTTGCGGCGGATCTCGACGATCGAGTCAACGTGCTCGATCAGGACCGGGCAGCCCTCCACGCACCAACCGCACGTGGTGCACTGCCAGACCGCCTCCTCCGGAATCGCGTTGTCGACCAGCGGCAGCGACAGCGCGTCGGCCGCTCGTTCGCGGGCCAGGCCGAGTGCCGCGTCGGACGCCTCCACCCCGCCGTTGGCCCCGCCCTTCGCCGCGCGCTGGGCTGAAGCCGCGGCTGCCAGGGCCGTCTCGGCCATCACGATCTGGTCACGCAGCCCCTCCATGAAATGCTTCGGGCTGAGTGTCTTGCCCGTCAGGCTGGCCGGGCAGAACTCCATGCAGCGGCCGCACTCGGTGCAGGACAGGCCATCCAGCAGGTGACGCCAGGACAGGTCCTGGAGGGTCTTGGCACCGTAGACCAGCTCCTCGCCGGGCGGTGGCTCCGCCTCCAGGTCCATGGTGCGCAGGGCGCCGCGCGGCTCCAGGTTGCGGAAGTAGACGTTGGGCTCGCTGGTCAGGATGTGCAGGTGCTTGCTGAAGGGCAGGTACGCGCCGAAGGCCAGCACGAAGCCGATGTGCAGCCAGGCGAACAGGCCGAACCAGGCCAGGGCGACATCGGCTCCAATGGGTGCCAGCACCCCTGACAGCGGCCCGGCCAGGAACGCCAGCGTCATCCCTGGATCATCCGGATGCGCCACGTAGCGCATCGCGTCGCCAATCAGCTCCGTGGTGACCACCGCCAGGATCAGACCCAGGATCACGAATGCGTCGCGGGAGAGGGCCAGACGGGTCGGCCGCACCACGATGCGGCGCACGAGCGAATACCCCACGCCCACCAGAACCAGGCCGATGAACAGGTTGGCCAGCCCCACGGCCAGCATCCACAGCAGGCCATTCAGGGGCCACGCCAGAACCGTCTCGACCAGGCCGTTGGTGATGTAGTTGCCGGTTGTGACCAGCAGCGCCACGAAGCCCCAGAAGATGAAGGCGTGCATGAGCCCGGGGACCGGGTCCTGCAGGAGCCGCTTCTGGCCGATGACGTAGACGAGGAAGCCCCAGATGCGACGCACCGGCTGGTCGATGCGGTTCAGCGGACGCCCGGCCCGCAGCACCATGACGTGGTAGCGAGCGCGCCGCCAGAAGGCGATGGCCGCCACCACCAGGGCGACGACGATCAAGGGGTAGAACGGGATGCCGAGCGTCATGCGGCCGCCATGCTAGACGAGGGACGGACCCTGGCGGCCCGTCCCTCGTGGTGGCTCGTGTCAGCGCGAGTTAGTCGAACGTCACGCTGGTGCCGTAGATGTTCTGGTCGAGGCCGCCGTTGTTGCCGCAGTTGTTGCCGGTGAACGGCGCATCCGAACGCGCCAGCGGCAGGCCCGGCAGGGTCGCCCCGCCAGGTGGCGGATTCAAGTCGATCAGGCACTGGGCCACGTCGAACCCGTCGTTGAAGCCGTTCTGCGCCTGGAGCTCGCGCGGGTCGGAGCCGGGCACGACGTCCCGGTTGTCCGTCCAGCTCATGTAGCCGACCACGCTTCCGTCACCAAGCTGCGCCAGCGAGATCCAGTTGTAATCGCCGTGGAACGGCAAGTCCCGGGCGCTGAACATCTCGTATTGGCTCTGATGACCCACGCTCGATACCTGGACAGCGGGCCCGAAGCTCGAGCCAGTCCAGGCGCTGAGGAACGTGTTCACGATCTGCGTGCCCGCCGAAATGGCGCGCCCCTGAGCGTCACGCGTGTTGCCGATCGGGTACTGCACGTCATAGGTCGGCCCCCGGTTGTCCTGCCACACGACAGCCAGATGGCCGGCATGCGCGTCGATGTCCGGGAAGAATTGGTGGCCCAGCGGGCTGGCCTCGACAGTGGCCGGTGTCGACCAGCTGGCCCCATCGTTGGTGGTGCGGGTGACGTAAATCGCCGACTGTCCCACCTGGCCCGCGCCGGCCGAGAAGTAGCTCATGGCCTTGGCCGGATCGCTCGGCACAATCGTGTCGGGCTTAACCGCGTTGTAGGTCAGCCACACGCCAGGAAGATCACCGGTCTGGTCCGAAGTGACGCGCGGCTCCAGCGGGACGCGATGGAAGACGAGGTCCGACGGGCAATGCACCGGCCCGTCGCCGCAGTTGCGGTCGGTGTCGAACGGGTTGTAGATCACCGCGTTGGTGATCAGGCTGGCGCGCGAGAAGCTGGCACCGCCATCGCTGGATCGGGCGAATCCAAGGCCAGCCTGCTTGTTCTTGTTGGACGTGAAGCTGCGGAAGGTGACATACACGTCGCCGTCCGCCTCGATGGCGATGTCGCAACCCTGGACGGAACCAATCTCCTCCGACCGCGAGATGGCGATTGGATGGCTGAAGGTGGTGCCGTGGTCGGTGGACCGGCTGAAGTACACCTTGTTCTGGCCTGCACCGGTGAATCGGCTCCAGCAGACATAGACGTTGCCGTCATTGGGACCACCCGTACGGTCGACCTCGAGCATCGGCTTGTCCTGGAAGATGCCGCCGATCACTTCAGAGGGCGTGCCTCGTCCGACGACACGGGTCCGCAGGTAGTCGACCGGATAGGCGCCGACCGGATTGGTGCCGTAGGTGGCGACGTAGACATCACCGTTGGATGGCTTCACCCGGTTGAAGGCGATTCCACCCACGAACAGATTGCCGTCGTTGTCGAAGGCCGCGATCGGGTCTCCGGCATCGGTGTGGGTGCCGAACAGCGGCGAGGCCATGCCTTCCGCGGAGGTGTCCTGCGGATAGCCCGGCACGATCGAGTTCGTCCAGGTCTCGCCGCTGTCGAGCGAGAAGGCGAAGCCCTGCCAGCCGGCGGCCAGATCGGTCAGGCAGTAGTCGTTCCACCCGGCGAACACGTGCGTCGGTTCCGTCGGATCGATGATCGAGTAGGGCTCGTTCCCCTGGCGGCGGCTGCCGCCGTCGTTGGAGTCAACATCGGCGTCGGTTGTGTCGTTATCGGGTGCCGGATTGGTTGCTGTGTTATTGCAGTGCTGAATGCCGGTATCAGTTCCACCGTCGTGGCGGATATAGGTCTGGCCGGTCACCTTGTCGTCGCCGTCAGGGCTGGGCGTCTGCGCGCCCACCGGCGAAACGGCCAGGACGACCAGCAGCGAGGCGGCCTGGATGGCTGCGATGCGGCGCAGCGGCTGCCGTGGAAGGGCTCTCATATCGGTCGCTCTCCGTGCATCGTGATGGCGGCGCCGGCCCACCCCCACGGCCGGCGCGCCGATGGTCGAGATATGGAGGTGCTTCCCCGGACCTGCACGATGCGGACCAACGGCCGGGCCTGATTCAGTGGTCGCCGCCGGCCAGCTGCTCGGTAGCGTGCCGGAGCACGGGCAGGGCCGCGTTCAGCGACTCGATCGCGCCGTTGGGGGAGCCGGGGAGGTTC
>DATEOS010000344.1:0-21928 GCA_035273815.1 Candidatus Limnocylindria bacterium | reverse complement strand
CTCATCGAAGGCTGATCTGAGCACGAATTAGGCCCCCTGCGTAAGCGGCGACCTCCCGTGCGCCCCCGGTGCCGGACCGATGCTCTCAGCGCTCGCCATGGTCATCCGAGTATCCATGCGCCCTAGACTCTCCACATGGCCCAGCTCGGCGCTCTCTCCCAGGCCTGGACCTCCGCCGGGGCCGCGTTAGGGCTCAACGACCGCCTGCGAGAGCCGCGAGGGCCGGCCCATGGACGAACCCATAGCATGAGCGACGAGCTGCGGGAGCGGCGTGAAGCAGCGACCGGCTGATGATTCACCAGCCGCGGCTCAGCCATCTGTTCGTGCACGTCGCAGACCTCCACGAATCCAAAGAGTTCTACGTCGACCTGCTCGGACTGACGCTGCTTTTCGAGGAGCCCGGCTACCTGCGCGTGGGCGGCCCTGGTGGGTTTCACATCGGGATGGAGGAGGTGCCTGACCAGCTTGGCAGCGACGGAATCGAGATCGTTGTCCAGGTCCCTGACGTCGATGCCACGTATCGGCGGCTGGTAGCGCATGGCATCGGTTTCGACGGTCCGCCACAGGACATGCCGTGGGGAGCGCGCCACGCGTGGCTGCGAGACCCTTCAGGGCATCGGCTCAGCCTCTCTTCACCGATAGACGGTAAGGGTAAGTAAGTGCCTGAGCGGCAGCATCCGCCCAAGCCGGCGCTCCGCGGCAGCTTGCCCGATTCGTGAGGACGGTGAGCGGCTGACGTCGTCGGCCCTCGGCGTTATGGATACGAGTCGGGATCCGACGCGTCCACGGGCGCGTAACTGTCGGCTGGCTCGTCGAGCTCATTGGGTACGTCGATGCCGAGCGTAACGAGGGCTTCAATGGCATCCTCGAGCAACTGGCCAAGTCTCGGGCCGGCGAGCTCGATTGAGAACTCGCTGCCGGCCAGTGGACCGCTGATGTGCAGAATCCAGGATGGCAGGAGCTCGCCGTGATTGCGGTCCTGCCGGGCGGATACCGACATCCGCCCGGCAGGCAGAGCAGACCGGATTGACCGAAGGGTCGCATCCACCCTACCGCTCGGTCGCACTGCCTGAGCCTGCCAGGCACGGGATCTCGGTTGCACGGCGATCACTCTCGTGGCACACACCAGACTGCGCCAAGGCGACGAAGGTCCTGGGCTAAGCGATGCCCATCGGTGGTCGGTGTCTCGGGATCACGGCGGTTCAACGTGCGGATTAGCATCATCGAATGGTGTCGGGGCGATCGAATGCTGATCTGAGCACAAACTCGGGTCCCGCCCGGTTCCGCCCAGGATATCCGCTGGCCTACCCGTCTGGTCCCCTTGGGTTAGCGGTCAGCCCTACTATTCGGCTGATGCCGAAGGTCCACGTCGAGGCAGACGCACCCATCTCTGCGGACCGCGTCCTCGCCGCGGCGCGCGACTTCACTGAGCATCGTGCGGAGTTGTGGCCCGATGTCCACCTCGCCCAGTTCCGTGTTCACGAGATTGGCGATACCTACGCGGACGTCACCGAGGGAAATCCGTGGCCGATTGGCATCGTGTGGGAGCGTTTGCGCTACGACTGGTCGGTGCCGGGATCCATCCGCGGCGTCGTGATCGACTCGAACCTGTTCTACCCTGGCAGTACCTGGGAGCTGTACGCCGCGCCTACCGAAGGCGGCAGCCATGTCGAGATCATCGCGCAACGCAACCTACGCCCGATCAAGGGCTGGCTGACGTACCCCTTCTTCCCGCTCGGAATCGCCCGGCAGACGGTCGCGGAGCACCTGCACCACTTCCTGAGTACCGTGGAGGGGGATGTCCTCCTGCGGGAGGACTCGTGGCGGGCGAGCCGTAGCTGCGAAGGATGAGCGAATCCGGTAAAGGGCCCTTGGGTGGGGTCTGGTGCAGTTGGGCCGACGCGCTGTTGCTCCCGATCAACGAATAGAGGCTGACCGGACTATCGGGCCCCGTACTTTCTTCCTAGGATTACGCCTCGACGCGGACTGCGACGGCCAAGATCGCCAGCCGTGAATCCGACCATGGCGTAGGAGGGAATTCATTTCATGCCTGTGGCTATCTCATTTCGGCGGGTCGCAATCGCGAGCCTGCTCATCTATCTGGCACTCGTCCCCGCTCTGCTAGTCGCCGGCCGCAGCCTGGCACTTGCTGCCGGCGGATCAGGCCCGACGGCGGCCGACTGGACGTGCGTTGGCACCAAGTTCTTCAACTCCGCGGGCGTGGGGACGACCTTCCACGTCGGTGACTCGTGGGCCGGTGGAACGTTCACGGCCATCGAGAACAACAACTTCATGGAAGTCCGCGACAACCCCGAGTCCGGTGCCGAGGGCTACATCGTCGGCGAGTTCGATCAGCCGAAGAACCATGGTGGCACCGCGACCATCAGCTTCGCTTCCCCGATCCACATCTCGTCCATCTACGTCTGGGATAACGATCCCGACACCGGCGCGGGCGAGACCGGTTGGATGTTCAACGGCTCGGCGCTGCCGATCACCGGCGACCATACCTCCACCATCGTCAACGTCGACATGGTCACCTCGGCGGTGAACATCGACGCCGGTGACGATTCCGGTGGCGTCGACTTTTGCTTCGATGGCAACTTCGACGGACTGACCCCCGGCTTCTGGAAGAACCACCTGAGCGCCTGGACCGGCTATGCGCCGTCCGATCTCGTCTCATCGGTCTTCTCGGGAGCCAATGCCCCTCAGGCGAGCGCAACCCTGTTGCAGGCGCTTGATTTTGGGGGCGGGACGGGAGTCGCCGGGGCGGAGCGGATCCTGTTGCGTGCCGCCGTGGCAGCGCTGCTGAACTCCACCAGTGCCAGCGTCAACTATCCGTTGTCCACGGCGCAGGTCATTTCGCAGGTCAGCGCTGCGCTGGCGACCGATGACCGGGCGACCATCCTCGCGCTGGCGACGACCCTGGACAACTACAACAACCTGTGAAGTCCCCTGAGGGACCCTCTGCGGGGCGCTAGCCTCGCCAACTAGACGACCGGCGGCTGCAGAGAGCAGCCGCCGGTCGTATCTCCGGTCGTATGATGTAGCGGTTCGTCGGGCAAATGCGTGGGGGAGCGGTGCGCACAGGCAACACTGCAAGGTTGTTGGCAAGGCGGCTGCGGGAGTCTATGCCCGTGGCCGTTTCTGATACCTCCCAGTTCAACGCACGCGGCCTGCAGCACCTGACGATCCCGCCCCGCTGGCTCGAGGACGACTTCGCCGCCTGGCTCGAAGAGAGCATGAAGCAGCGTGGCATGAGCCAGCGGATGCTCGCCCTCCGAGCCGGCGTGTCCCATTCGAGCGTTTCGCGGTTGCTGAGCGGCGATCGGTCTCCGTCGCTGCCGACCGCGCTGGCGCTGCTGCGCGTTCTGGCAAACGAACCCCTCGCGCTCGCGCGTCCGGTCGCCCGGGACGCCAACTAGGGCTCACCGCGCACCCCCCGCCCGATCCACCTGGCCTTGAGCCGAAGGTGGTGCGGACTGCTATACTTCAGGCCGGTTTCGCCGGCGTTGCGAGCCGAATCGATACTGACTGAGTAGCAACGTGGGTCGGTTCGCCATCCCACGTTTTTGTTTCTGCCCGCACGACGGGCGCGAGGTGCGGACGTGAATCGAGACTTCATCGGAGCCTTGCTCCAGTTGAACGCCGAGAAGGGCGTGCCGCAGGAAATCCTCATCCAGACGCTGGAGCAGGCGATCGAGTCCGCCTATCGGCGCAATGCCGAGGCGCCTGAGAACGTGGTTGTCCACGTCGACCCCGAGAGTGGCGAGATCAGCGTGTATCGCGAGTACGAGGTCGTCGCCGGCGAGGCGGAGATCGAGGACCCAGAGCTCCAGATGGTGGTGGCGGAAGCGCAGAAGATCGACTCTGCGACTGGTGTGGGCAGCAAGGTCCGTGTCCCCGAGAATGTGACGCAGGCTCAGCTGGGCAGGATCGCCGCGCAGACCGCCGGCCAGGTCTATCGCCAGCGCCTTCGCGAGGCGGAACGCGATGTCGTCTACAGCCAGTACGCCAGCCGCGAGGGCGAGATCATGACCGGCGTGGTGCATCGCACCACCGACCAGGCAGTGGTGCTCGACATGGGCAAAGGCGTCGAGGCGGTCCTCGCCGTCACCGAACAGCTCCCCATGGAGCATTACCGCATCGGGCAGCACCTCAAGGTCTACGTGCTCGAGGTGCGCCGCACCACCCGCGGGCCGGTGCTGGTGGTGAGCCGCACGCATCGTGGCTTCCTGCGTCGCCTGATGGAAATGGAGATCCCCGAGATCTACAACGGCACGGTCGTGATCCGTGGCATCGCCCGGGAGGCGGGCAGCCGCTCCAAGGTGTCAGTCGAGAGCCGGCAGCCGGGCGTGGACGCCAAGGGCTCGGCAGTGGGGCAGCGCGGCGCGCGGATCCAGGCCATCGTGGCCGAGCTGAACGGCGAGAAGGTGGACATCGTGCTCTGGCACGAGGACGCCGGGCAGTACGTGGCCGAGGCGCTGTCGCCGGCCGAGGTGCTCAGTGTCCGCATCGACGAGGAGCACAAGATCGCGAACGTCATCGTGCCGGAGCGCCAGCTGAGCCTGGCCATCGGCAAGGAAGGGCAGAACGCCCGCCTGGCCGCCAAGCTGACCGGCTGGCGGATCGACATCCGGTCGGATGCCGGCGTGGCCACCGCAGCGGCGGCGCATGACGGATCCGATGGCGAGGATGCCCACGAATCAGCCGGCGGCCACGACACCGGTGAGCTCGATGCCGACACCGCCGCAGAGGAGGCGACGGCGGATGCCGAAGCGACGACCTGATCACGTGCCGATGCGCACCTGCGCCGTCTGCCGCCAGGTCAAGCCGAAGCGGTCGATGACGCGCGTGGTGCGTGCCAGCGACGCCTCAGTGGCACTGGATCCGAGCGGCAAGGCGGCCGGCCGGGGCACCTACGTCTGCGACGATCCTGACTGCCGCGATCCGCGCCGCCTGGCCGATGCCGTCGGCCGCGCGCTCGCCGCACCGGTGGAGCCCGGAACGCTCCAGCTCGAGGTACCGAATGCCACCCCGTAGATATCAGCCAAGAAGAGGCCCGCGGCCCCCACGCCGCCGCAATGGCGGCGCCGCGGCCGTGGCCGATGCGCCGACGACGCCGGTCCGTCCTGCCGGTCCGGTCGAGCTGCCCTCGTCGATCGCGGTCAAGGACCTGGCCGATGCGCTGACCGTCAGCACCGCCGACGTCATCAAGGAGCTGATCCGTAACGGCATCTTCGCGACCATCAACCAGTCGATCGACTTTGATACTGCCTCGCTGGTGGCAGGCGAGCTGGGGATCGAGACGATCGAGCGCGGCGCCGCAGAGCGCGCGGCGGCAGAGGCCGCCGGCCCGAGCGAGATCGTGGCGCCCGGCGACGAGGCCGAATCCAGCAGTAAGCCGGTCCTGTTCACCGAGGACGACGCGGCTGACCTGGTGACCCGTGCGCCGATCGTGACGATCATGGGCCACGTCGACCATGGCAAGACCAGCCTGCTCGATGCGGTGCGCAGCACCACCGTGGCGGCGGGGGAGCGGGGCGGAATCACCCAGCACATCGGCGCCAGCGAGGTGGTGCACAACGACAAGCGCATCGTCTTCCTGGACACGCCCGGTCACGAGGCCTTCACCGCCATGCGCGCCCGCGGCGCCCAGGTGACCGACATCGCAATCATCGTGGTGGCCGCCGACGACGGCGTCATGCCGCAGACCAGGGAGGCCATCGACCACGTTCGCGCGGCCCGTGTGCCGATGATCGTGGCCATCAACAAGATCGACAAGCCGGATGCCAACCCCGACCGGGTGAAGCAGGAGCTGGCTGACATGAAGGTGCTGATCGAAGAGTACGGCGGCGACGTGATCGCGGTGGCCGTGTCGGCCAAGCAGAAGATCGGCCTGGACGACCTGATGGAGATGATCCTGCTGGTCGCCGACCTGCAGGACCTGAAGGCCAACCCGAACCGGCCCGCGGTCGGCACCATCGTCGAGTCGAAGGTTGAGAAGGGGCGCGGCAACGTGGCCACCGTGCTGATCCAGACCGGCACCCTGCGCGTCGGCGACATCGTGGCGGTGGGCCGCACGCATGGCCGGGTCCGCGCCCTGCAGAACGCTGCTGGCAAGCGCGTGAAGCTGGCCGAGCCCGCCACCGCGGTCGAGATCATTGGCCTGAACGACCTGCCCGAGGCGGGCGACATCCTGCGGGTGGTCGACGACGAGAAGGCGGCGCGCGAGATGGCCGAGGCCAGCGCCCGCGGCACCATCGGCAGCGACGGGAAGACGGCCTTCACGCTCGAGGACATCTCGGCCCAGATCCAGTCCGCCGAGGTCAAGGAGCTCCGCGTGGTGCTCAAGACGGACGTGCAGGGATCGCTGGGGGCCATCCGGCACGCCATGGAGCGCCTGAACACCAGCGAGGTGCGGATCAACATCCTGCGCGAGGGCGCCGGCGACATCAACGAGTCGGACGTGCTGCTGGCCTCCGCCTCGGATGCCGTGGTCATCGGCTTCAACACCAAGCCCGACCCGGGGGCGCAGCGCGCCATCGACGCCTCCGGCGTGGACGTGCGCCTGTACGACGTCATCTACAAGCTGACCGATGACGTCGGAGCTGCCCTGCAGGGCATGCTCGCGCCCAAGCTGGTGGAGCAGGTCGAGGGCCACGCCGAGGTGCGGATGGTCATCAAGGCCGGCCGGGCCGGCAACGTGGCTGGCTCGTACGTGACGGATGGGCGCATCGTGCGCGGCGGCGACGTCCGTCTCTTCCGTGGTGGCAGCCAGGTCGCGGAGGGCCGGATCACCTCACTCAAGCGCTTCAAGGACGACGTCCGCGAGGTGGCCTCCGGCTTCGAGTGCGGCATCGGCCTGTCAATCGAGGAGATCGCCGAGGGCGACGTGATCGAGTGCTTCCAGATGGTGGCGGAGTCCGCCTGACCGGCCGATGAGCCAGAGAACTGATCGGCTGGACAGCCAGATCCAGCAGGAGCTCATGCAGCTGCTGCAGCGCGACCTGAAGGATCCGCGGGTCGGCTTCGCGACGATCACCCGGGTGGAGACGAGCCGCGACCTGGGTCACGCCCGGGTCTGGGTCAGCGTCTACGGGACCGATGCGGAGCGGGCCGCGTCCATCGAGGCGCTCAGCTCTGCCACGCCGTGGCTGCGGCGCCAGCTCGGGGAGCGTCTGCGCCTGCGCCACGTCCCCCAGCTGAGTATCCGGGCCGATGACTCGATCGAGTCCGGCGACCGGGTCCTGCGCATCCTGCGCGACATCGAGGCCGACGCCGCCACCAAGGACGGCTCGTGAAGGAGGTCGTCGCACTGCTGCGCTCGGCGCAGCGGGTCACGGCGATCTGCCACGAGAACCCGGACGCGGATACGCTGGGCGCGGCCATCGCCATTGCCATTGCCGCTGAGCGGATGGGCAAGGCCTCAGAGGTCGTGAGCGCGGATCCGCCGCCCCCCTTGCTCGCCTTCCTGCCGCGCATCGACCAGGTACGGAACGCCCCGCAGCTGGAGCCGGACGTCGCCGTGGTGGTCGATGCCGGGGACCTGGCGCGCACCGGCAAGGTGGCGGTCGAGCAGGCAGATTGGCTGGCGAAGGCCCGCGTGGCCAATGTCGACCACCACATCTCGAACACCGGCTTCGGGACCGCCGTCTGGGTCGACCCCACTGCCGCCGCCACCTGCGAGATGGTGGCGATGCTGCTCCCAGAGCTCGGGGTGGCAATCGACCAGGAGCTGGCCACCGTCCTGATGACCGGCATCTCCCAGGACACGCACACCTTTGCGCACCCGAACGCCACGCCACGCACCCTGCGGGTGGCGGCCGGGCTGCTGGAGGCTGGGGCGCCGCTGTCGGCAATCAACCGCACTCTGTACGTCGACAAGCCGTATGGCACGCTGGCGCTGTGGGGCCTGATGCTGGCCGGCATTGCGCAGCGCTGCGATGGCCGCATCGTCTACGCCGACCTGACCAATGCCATGCTGGCCGAGGCGGGGGAGGAGCCGAGCGCCGGCGAGGGGTTCATCGACCTGCTGGGCTCGACCAAGGCAGCGGACATCACCGTCCTGTTCAAGGAGGTGGACGAGGCCAGCACGCGCGTCAGCGTCCGGACCAGCGACCGGGCCGACGCCGTGGCGATCACTTCCGCCTTCGGGGGAGGAGGCCACGCGCGGGCGGCCGGCTGCACCGTCATGGCCCCGCTGGCCGCCGCGCGGGAGCAGGTCCTGGCCGAGTGCGAGCGAGAGCTGGCTCGGATCGATGCTGGGAGTCGTTAACCTCGACAAGCCGGTGGGGCCGACCTCGCACGACATGGTTGGGCTGCTGCGGCGCCTGACCGGCAGCCGGCGCATCGGCCATGCCGGGACCCTCGATCCGCTGGCCTCCGGGGTGCTGCCCATCCTGGTGGGCGGCGCCACGCGCTTCAGCGAGGAGCTGACTGGCGGTGCGAAGCGCTACGACGCGGTGATCCGGCTGGGAGCCGCCTCCGCTACCGATGATGGCGAGGGACCCATCATGCCAAGTGGGGCGCCACTCCCCCCTGACGAGGCGATTACCACCGCACTCACGACCTTCGTTGGCACGTTCGATCAGCTGCCGCCGGCCTTTTCGGCTCGCAAGCTTGGCGGGCGCACGGCACACCGGGCCGCGCGCTCCGGCGAGGCACTGCCGCTCGCCCCGCGGCAGGTCACGGTCCATGCACTCGACCTGCGGTCCATCAGGCGTGACGTCGACGGGGTGGACGTCGCCGTCGACTTGCACTGCGGGCCGGGCACCTACGTGCGCTCGATCGCGCGCGACCTGGGGCAGGCACTGGGCTGTGGCGGGTACCTGTTGGCCCTGCGACGCACCGAGGCGGCCGGGCTGCGAGTGGAGGACGCGGTGACGCCTGAGCAGCTCGAGGCGCTGCGCGACGGCGGCCGGCTGGCCCAGGCCATCCTGCCGGTGGCCGACCTGCTGCCCTTGCCCAGGGTGCACCTCAGCGACGCAGATGCGCAGCGCTTCCGAAATGGCTCGCGGATCGCACTGCCTGCCGCGAGCGACGCCGGTGAGACCGATGGACGCCGGGTGGTGCTCGACAGCGCCGACCGGCTCCTTGGCGTTGGCTCGGTGATGGCAGGGCAGCTCCGGCCGGAGAAGGTGCTGGCCACGACGGGCGCGGCGTGACCGCGGTCGACCGCGGCGCCGCGGACCTGGGCAGCCTGCCGGCGATCGGGCCGGCGGCGATCTGCATGGGCGTCTTCGATGGCGTGCACCGCGGCCATCAGGCCCTGCTGAGCGCGACTGTGGCCGGTGCGGCAGAGCTCGGGACAGCGTCAGTGGCGCTGGTCTTCGATCCGCATCCCGACGAGGTGATTCACCCAGGGCGCCACGTGCCTCGCCTGGCGCCGCCGGAGATCGTGGTCGAGCGCATCCGGGCGCTCGGCGTGGATCACCCCTTGCTGATCCGGTTCGATCCCGCGCTGCGCGAGCGCACGGCCGAGCAGTTCCTGCGCGACCTGTCGCCGGCGATCGCGCTGCGGGCGCTGGTCATGACCCCCCAGAGCGCCTTCGGGCACGGCCGGGGCGGCACCGTGGAGCGCATGCGCCAGCATGGCCGCGGAGCCGGCTTCGCGGTGCTCGTGGTGGAACCGGTGCTGGTCGATGGCGAGCCGGTCTCGTCGTCCAGGCTGCGCCAGGCAACGGCGGAGGGTGACCTGGCAGCGGTGGCGAACCTCGGCCAGCCGTCCTACCTGCGGGGCACGGTGGTTGAGGGCGACCACCGGGGACGGGAGCTCGGCTTTCCGACGGCCAACCTGCGGTTCGACTACACGCCGGCCCTGCCGCCGCTGGGCGTGTACACCGGTCGCGTCAGTGTGCCGGAACGAGGCGTAGGCCCGGATCACCCCGCGCTGGTGAGCATCGGCACACGGCCGACGTTCCACGACAAGGGGCGGCTGCTGGTCGAGGTGTACCTGCTCGACTACGACGGGGACCTCTACGGCGCAGCGCTCGAGCTGGAGTTGCTCCAGCGGCTCCGCGAGGAGCGCCGTTTCGCGTCGGCCGAGGAGCTCGTCGCACAGATGCATCGCGATGAAGTCGATGCGCGCGCCCGCCTGGGTCGGGCTCGGGCTGAACGGAAACCGGCCAGATCTGGTACGATTCGCGGCGATACGGAAAGGAATGTGGAGGAATAAGTGCCGCTCGCCAAGGATGCGAAGAGCGCGATTATCGAAGACTTTGCCACCCATGAGGGCGATTCCGGCTCTCCCGAGGTGCAGATTGCGCTCCTGACCGAGCGGATCCAATCACTCACCGAGCATCTGCGCACGTACCAGAACGACAACCACTCGCGCCGCGGCCTGCTCAAGCTGGTCGGGCAGCGCCGGCGGTTGCTGGCGTACCTCGTGCGCAATGACGTCGACCGCTACCGCGCCGTGATCGGCCGGCTGGGGCTCCGCCGCTAGGCTTCGCGCCACGACCCAGGTGCCACCAAGGCCCTGGGTTTCGCGTATCTCCGGCGTCCGAACCCCGACATCAACCACCCAGTGCGCCCCGCGCCGCCCGCCGTCCTCCATCCGGAGCGACCAGAGCGGGAAGGAGCGCCGGGCTCACTCCCGAACATGACTCAACTGGAGGACTCAGTGGCAATCAAAGTAGAGGCCCCGATCGGCGGCCAGACCTTCTCACTGGAGGCTGGCAAGCTCGCCGAGCAGGCCGATGGCGCGGTGCTCGTCCGCTACGGCGACACGGTGCTGCTGGCGACCGCCGTATCGGCGGAGCCGCGCGAAGGGATCGACTTCTTCCCCATGACCGTGGACTACGAGGAGCGGATGTACGCCGCGGGCAAGATCCCGGGCGGCTTCATCAAGCGCGAGTCGCGCCCGTCGGAGGCCGCCATCCTGGCGATGCGCCTCACCGACCGGCCAATCCGCCCGCTCTTCCCGAAGGGCTACAAGCAGGAGGTCCAAATCGTCCTGACCGTGCTCAGCGCGGACCAGGAGAACGACCCGGACATCCTGGCCGTCAATGGCGCCTCGGCGGCGCTGGCGGTCAGCAGCATCCCGTTCCTCGGCCCCATCGGCGCCGTGCGCGTCGGCCGCATCAACGGCGAGTTCGTGACCAACCCGACCACCAGCCAGCTCGATGAGAGCGACCTGGACCTGGTCGTGGCCGGCACCCGCGAGGCCGTGATGATGGTCGAGGCCGGCGCCAAGATCCTGCCCGAGTCGGTCATGGCGGATGCGATCGTCTACGGCCAGGCGGAGCTGCAGCAGAGCATTGAGCTGCAGGAGAAGCTGGTCGCCACCGCCGGCAAGCCAAAGAAGCTGCCGTTCCTCGGGCCCAAGGCCGACTCCGTGGTCAAGCTCGGCAAGGCACTGGCCGCCGGCGAGACGGAGTTCGTGGTCTTCGACCTCGAGACGACCGCCTTCAAGCCGGAGAACGGGTACATCGTCGACGTCGCCGCCCTCAAGGTCCGCAACGGTGAGGTGATCGACCGCTTCGAGTCGCTGGTCAACCCCGGCCGCTCCATCGTCGGCCACCAGATCCACGGCATCTCGGACGACGACGTGGCCGGCGCACCGACCGCGGCCGAAGTCCTGACCCGCTTCGCGGAGTGGGCGGGCGACGCGCCGCTGGTGGCACACAACGTCGCCTTCGACGTCCCGTTCATCCTGCGCCACCTCCCCAACGACATCGGCTGGAAGCCGAGCGCCGTGTACGACACGCTGGAGCTCGCCTATCAGCTCTACCCTGATGCCGGCACCTACAAGCTGGCCGACCTGGTGCGCTTCATCTTCGGACGGGAGCACGCTGCCGCCCATCGGGCCATGCCGGACGCCGAGGCCACGGCCGAGCTGTTCGTAAACCTGACTGATGGCCTGGCCGGCCGGCTGGACGCCGTTCGCGAGGACATCGCGGCCGAGATCCGGCGCGCTCGCGAGAGTTACAACCGCAGCGAGCAGGGCGATCGGCTGGAGGACATCCGCCGCCGCCACGGCATCGGCTCCGCCGTGATGGACGTGCTCACCAAGGCGACCGTGCGCGAGCTGGTGCTGAGCGAGAACCTCCGCATCGACGGTCGCGACACGACCACCATCCGGCCGATCAGCGTCGAGGTCGGGGTCCTGCCCCGCACCCACGGCTCCGGCATCTTCACCCGCGGCCAGACGCAGGCGCTGAGCATTGCCACCCTGGGACCCGGCAGCGACGTGCAGCGGCTGGACACCATCTCCCCGGAGACGGAGAAGCGGTACCTGCACCACTACAACTTCCCGCCTTACTCGGTCGGCGAGGCGCGCCCCATGCGTGGCCCCGGCCGTCGGGAGATCGGCCACGGTGCGCTGGCAGAACGCGCGCTGGTACCGGTGCTGCCGAGCGTGGAGGAGTTCCCGTACATCATCCGCGTCGTGTCGGAGGTGGTGAGCAGCAACGGCTCGACCAGCATGGCGAGCACCTGCGGCAGCACGCTGTCGCTGATGGACGCCGGGGTGCCGATCAAGGCCCCGGTGGCCGGCGCGGCGATGGGCCTGATCACCGATCCGGCGACAGGCCGCTACGCGGTGCTGACCGACATCACCGGCAAGGAAGACGCGTACGGCGACATGGACTTCAAGGTGGCGGGCACCGCCGATGGCGTGACCGCGCTGCAGATGGACATCAAGGTCGCGGGCATCACCAGCGAGGCGCTGCGTGATGCGCTGGAGCAGGCGCGCCAGGCGCGGATGCACATCCTGGACAAGATGACCGAGGTCATCAGTGCCAGTCGCAGTGAGCTGAGCCCGTACGCGCCGAGGATCACGACTCTCAAGATCCCGGTCGACAAGATCCGGGACGTGATCGGCGCCGGCGGCAAGGTGATCCGCCAGATCACGGCCGAGACCGGTACCCAGATCAACGTCGAGGACGACGGCACCATCCAGATCGCCGCCACCGACGGCGAGGCCGCCAAGAAGGCGATCGCCTGGATCGAGGGCCTGACCAAGGACGTCGAGGTCGGCAAGGAGTACCTGGGCAAGGTGACCCGGATCATGAACTTCGGCGCCTTCGTCGAGATCCTGCCCGGCAAGGAGGGGCTGGTGCACATCAGCCAGCTGGCCGACTACCGGGTGCCACGCGTCGAGGACGTGGTCAGCATCGGCGACGAGCTGATGGTGGTGGTCACCGAGATCGACCGCATGGGCCGCGTCAACCTGAGCCGCCGCGCGGCGATGGAGCGTCACATGGCCAAGGCCGGCGTTGCCACCGACAACGGAGGCGGGTCGGACAACTCGGACTCCTGACCGATGCCGCCGCCGCGGTGACGCGGCGGCGGTCATGGCCGCTCAGGGGGAGGGAGGCAGCCAGGCCGATGGGCGCTGAGACGGTGCTGACGGCAGTGGCGAGCGAGGTGCGAGCCTGCACGCGCTGCCCACTGCACCGCGGCCGCACCCAGGCCGTGCCCGGCGAGGGCAACCCGATCTCGGACGTGCTGCTGATGGGCGAGGGTCCCGGTGCTCGCGAGGACGCCACCGGGCGGCCATTCGTTGGCCCGGCCGGCCAGCTGCTGAACGAGTTGCTGGCTTCGCTCGGGTGGGCCCGCGAGGACGTCTTCATCGCCAATGTCGTGAAGTGCCGCCCACCGGGCAACCGCGACCCGGAGCCAGAGGAGATCTCCGCCTGTTCCAGTTACCTGGATCGACAGGAGTCGGCCCTCGACCCCGCGGTGATCGTGACGCTCGGACGTCACTCGCTGCAGCGCTACCTGCCGGGTGCGCGCATCTCCGGCGTGCACGGCCAGCTGCGCCGATCGGGCGGCCGCTTCATCTTCCCGATGTACCATCCTGCTGCCGCGCTGCACCAGGCCTCGCTTCGGGAGACGCTATTCGCCGATATTCGTGGGCTGCCGGCAGCGTTGCTGGCCGCTCGCCAGGCGCTCGAGGCCGAACGGGTGGCATCGGTCCAGGAAACGACTCCCGAGCCGGAGCCCGAGCTGATGCCGAGCCCGGATGACCAGCAGATGACGCTCTTCCAGGAGCCAAGATGACGGAACCCCTGCGCATCATCCCGCTGGGCGGGGTGGGCGAGGTCGGCAAGAACATCACCCTGATCGAAGCGGCCGGGCGGATCCTGGTCGTCGATTGCGGGCTGGCCTTCCCCGAGCCTGAGATGCTGGGCATCGACCTCGTGATCCCGGACGTCACCTACCTCGAAGCGAACCGCGACCGGGTGATCGCCATCGTGCTCACTCACGGCCACGAGGACCACACTGGCGCCCTGCCCTTCGTCCTCCCCAAGCTACCAGGCGTGCCGGTCTACGCCGGCCGCCTGACCAGCGGCCTGGTGCGGGGCAAGCTGAAGGAGCATCGGCTGCTGGACCAGACGCCGCTGGAGCCGCTGGAGGCCGGGGTCGAGTGCCAGATCGGCCCGTTCAATATCCTGCCGTTCCATGTTAACCACTCGATCCCCGACGGCATGGGTTTCGCGATTCGCACCGAGTCGGGCACGGTGGTGCACACCGGCGACTTCAAGTTCGACCACACCCCGCCGGACGGCACGCGCGCCGACCTGGGGCTGATCGCCGAGATCGGGAACCGCGGCGTGGACTTCCTGCTCAGCGACTCGACCCGCTCCGAGAAGGAGGGCTACACCCAGTCGGAGGCCACGGTGGGGGAGTCGCTCCAGCAGCTGGTGGGCGAGGCGGCGGGTCGCGTGATCGTGGCCACCTTCGCCAGCAACATCGGGCGCGTGCAGCAGGTGCTCGACGCGGCCGCGGCTCACGGCCGCAAGATGGTGGCGCTGGGTCGCAGCATGGAGCAGAACATCGCGATTGCCGTCGAGCTGGGCTACCTGGACACCCGCGGCGACACGCTGGCTCGCAAGGACCAGTTGCAGCGCCTGGCCAACGAGGAGCTGGTGGTCATGACCACGGGCTCTCAGGGCGAGCCGATGTCCGGGCTCACCCGCATGAGCAACCGCGACCACCGCAACATCACCATCGAGCCGGGCGACACGGTGATCGTCTCCGCCTCGCCGATCCCGGGCAACGAGGAGGCAGTCGCGCGCACCATCGACAACCTGTTCAAGGAAGGCGCGATGGTGCATTACGAGCCGCTCAAGCATTGCCACGTCTCCGGCCACGGCTCGCGCGAGGAGCTCAAGCTGATGCTGGGGCTGGTCAAGCCGCGGCATTTCATCCCGGTCCACGGCGAGTACCGCATGCTGGTGCAGCACGGCTTGCTGGCCGAGGGAGCAGGCGTGGCGATCGACAATATCTTCGTGCTGGAGAACGGGCAGGTGATCGAGTTCGACGGCTCACGCGCGCGGCTGGCGGGTAGCGTGCCGGCCGGCGACGTGCTGGTCGACGGGATCGCCTCGATCGACGGCATCGATGGCGTCGTCCTGCGCGACCGGCGCATGCTCGCCTCCGACGGGGTGGTGATGGTGGCGCTGACCGTGGATCGCGCCAGCGGACGCGCGGTGTCCGGCCCGGACCTGGTCGGCCGTGGCTTCCTGCCCGATCCTGACGATCCGCTCATGGCCGAGGCGCGCGACCACCTGGCCGCCGAGCTCAACCAGCCGGCGCGGGACACCGATCACACGGCCGAATCAGGCTTCTTGAAGGCCAAGATCCGCGACACGCTGGCGCGATTCTTCTTCGAGCGCACCAAGCGGCGGCCCATGATCCTGCCGATCGTGATGGAGGTCTGAGGCGCGGTGGCAACCCGACGGACCACCAGGCGCCGCACCGCGACGCGTCGTCGGCGGCGCACGAACGGCATCGGCATGAGCGGACGGGCCATCCGCGAGCTGTTGGCGCTGGCGCTGGTGATCCTGGCCATCATCAGCGTGATCGCGCTGTTCGCGCCGGAGTCGGGCGCCGTGGTGCGGCCGTTGCGCGACGTGCTCAGCCAGCTGTTGGGCTGGGGGATCGCCTTCGCGCCGGCCCTGCTGGCGGGCTTCGCGCTGATGCTGTGGATGAAGTCGATGCCGACCGAGCGCTGGATGGCGGCCAGCGGGGCGGCGGTGGTCGCACTCTCGCTGCTGGGCATGTTCCACATGGCCGTAGGCGGTGGGCAAAAGGCGGTCGAGCAGGGCGAGGGTGGGGGAATGATTGGCTACGGCGTGACGTGGGTGCTGGTCAACGCCATCGGCGAGGTTGGCACCTGGGTCGTGCTGATCCTGCTGTTCGTGGTCGGCATGCTGCTCTACTTCAACATGACGGTGGGCGACGTGGTCGCGGCCTGGCTGCAACGTCGTGATGATCGCGAGGAGCTGGCTGCCGCCGAAGCGCGCCAGGCCGCCCGTCGCGCGCGGACGGAGCCGATTCCGGTGGCACCGCTCGAGACGGCCGCCAGGGTGGGGCTCATGGAACGAGTCCGCACCGCTTTCGGCGGCGGGGAGGACGAGGATGCCCCGCCGCTGATCGTGCGTCGCCAGCGCGCCGATGGGCCGAGTCCGGGTAGCGACGGTGGCGCAACGCGGGTGCAGCCCGCGATTCCCATCGGCCCGGCGGCCGAGGCCGCGGGGAGCGCGGCTGTCGGGACCGCGGTGGCGACTGGCGTGGCCGCAGTCAGCGTGGAGGCACTGGAATCGGAGGAGGAGCAGCACCTGGCCGCGGTGGGGGAGACGGACGCGGTGGACGCCGCGCTCGAGTCAAGCGAACGCGCCTGGGAGCTCCCGGAGCTCCATCTGCTCTCGGAGGCCCCGGCCAGCAGCGCCGCCCAGATGGACCTCACGGCCAAGGGACAGCGGATCCGGGACACACTGGCCCATTTCGGGATCGGGGTGAAGGTCGCTCGCATCCAGGAGGGTCCGGTCGTCACCCAGTACGCGCTGGACGTGGAGCCGGGCATCAAGCTGTCACGGATCGAGGGCCTCGCCGACAACCTGGCGCTCGGCCTGGCGGCGCGCTCGATCCGGATCGAGGCTCCGATCCCCGGCGAGCCGTACGTCGGCATCGAGATCCCGAACAGCGCCTTCGACCTGGTCACCCTCAAGGAGGTGCTGGGCTCGGACAACTTCAACACGCTGGGCGCAACCAGCAAGCTGGCCTTCGCGCTGGGCCAGGACGTGGCCGGCCAGCCGTTCAGCGCCGACCTGGCCAAGATGCCGCACGTCCTGATCGCCGGCGCCACCGGTTCGGGCAAGAGCGTGTGCGTCAACGCCATCATCTGCTCGCTGCTGATGCGCTCCACGCCGACCGAGGTGAAGCTGATCCTGATCGACCCGAAGCGGGTCGAGATGGCGCAGTACAAGGGCATCCCGCACCTGCTGACCGAGGTGATCGTCGATTCGGACAAGGCGGTCAACGCCCTGAAGTGGACGGTCGGCACCATGGAGGCCCGCTACCACGAGTTCGCGCAGCGCGGCGTCCGCAACATCGCCGGCTTCAACGACGCGCTGCGAGCGGGCGAGCCGCGGATGCCATACATCGTCATCGTCATCGACGAGCTGGCCGACCTGATGATGGTCAGCGCCTACGAGGTGGAGGCGACCATCACCCGCATCGCGCAGCTGGCGCGGGCGACGGGGATTCACCTGGTGGTCGCCACCCAGCGCCCATCGGTCCAGGTCATCACCGGCCTGATCAAGGCCAACATTCCGAGCCGCATCGCCTTCGCCATGACGTCCGGCGTGGACAGCCGCACCATCCTGGACACGACCGGCGCCGAGGACCTGCTGGGCCGCGGCGACATGCTGTACCAGCCGATCGACGCGCCACGCGCCGTACGGCTCCAGGGTGTCCTGGTCACCGACGGCGAGATCGACGAGGTGGCGCGTCATTGGCGTGGCCAGGGCGGCCCCCAGTACCGGCCGGAGATCACGGCGCCCAAGCGCGACGGCAAGGGCGGTGGACGCCCCGGCGAGGACGAGGACGACGACGCCGATGCGCTCCTTAGCCAGGCGGTCGACATCGTGCGCCGCTCCGACAAGGCGTCGGCCTCGCTGCTGCAGCGACGGCTGCGCATCGGCTACGCGCGCGCGGCGCGCATCCTGGACCAGATGGAGGACCGCGGCATCGTGGGTCCGGCTGACGGCAGCCGGTTCCGCGAGGTGCTGGTCACGAGCGACGGTTGGGGCGGAGAGGTCGGCCCGGACGAGGACGATGCGTGACCGGCGGCGAGGCCCAGAACAAGCTCGGCGAGGTGCTGCGCACCGCGCGTGAGGCGCGGGACGTCGACCTGGCCCGGGTCGAGCGCGACACGAAGATCCGGGCTCGCTACCTGCAGGCGCTGGAGGACGGCGACTACGCCGAGCTGCCGGGCGCGGTCTACACCAAGGGCTTCCTGCGCAATTACGGCGCCTACCTGGGGCTGGACACTGAGTACCTGATCGACCTGTATCGCCTGGAGAGCTCACAGCCAGCCAGCGAGAAGCCCACCGTTCCCACCCCGCCCCGGCCCATCAGCACCCGGCGCAGCCGGCCGCTGGTGGTCACCCCGGGCGCGATCATGGCCGCCCTGCTGACCGTGGGCGTGGCCATCTTCATCATCTACATCGCCCTGGAGCTGGTGACCTTTGCGCGCACCCCCGACCTGGAGATCACGACGCCGGCCGGGAACGTGAACGGCTGGGACCAGCTGGAATACACGGTCATCGGCGTCACCGAGCCGAACTCGCGGGTCACCGTCAAGGGCCTGCGCGAGAACCCGACCGTGACCGCCGATGCCAGTGGCAACTTCACGATCGTGGTGGGTCTGGTCCCCGGCTCGAACGTGATCACGCTCGAGGCCCTGGACCCCCGGACGAACCGCACCAGCGAGGCGACGCGCGTCATCGTGGTCGGCGACGCGGCCTCACCATCGGCGGGTCCGCAGGCGGTTGCGTTCACTGCCCCGGAGGAGGGAGCCACGGTTGTGGGCCCGGTGCGCGTGACCGGCACGGCACCGCCTGACAGCCAGGTCACGCTGGGAGCCAGGCTGGTCGAGCAGGCCGCGCCGACCATCCGCATCGAGTCGCTGGCCGGCGACGAGGTCCCCGTCCCCAACCGGAGACCAGCAGCGCCGGCCCCGGTGCGCCTCACCGCCACTGAGCAGGGCGCCATCAGCGGCATCGTGGCTCTGCCACCGGGCACGTGGGACCTCACCCTGACGGCTGACGGCCAGGAGCCCGTCACGCAGCGCGTCACGGTGGGCGTGGGGGACGGCCTGAGCGGCCTCCTGCGCGTCAACGGGCGTTCCTACCTGGAGATTGACCAGGATGGCCAGCCCAAGCGCGGCGTGTCGGGCAGCAACGTGGACGCCGGCACGCGCGTCAGGCTGGCGGCAGATGAGTCGCTGCGCATCCGCGTCGGCAATGCCGGGGCGGTCCGCCTGGTGGTCAACGGGATCGAGCTGGGCGCGATGGGGGAGCCGGGCGCGGTCGTGGAGTGGCGCATCACCCGTCGCTGACGGGCAAGATAGAGAGCAACATCGCAGGCACAGCCGGAGCAGTCGAGATGGCCGATTCCTCGTTCGACCTGGTGAGCGACTTCGATCAGCAGGAGCTCGTCAACGCGCTGGACCAGGTGCGGCGCGAGGTCGCCACGCGATACGACTTCAAGGGCGCCCACGTCAACCTGGAGCTCAGCAAGACGGAGATCGTGCTGCAGGCCGACGATGAGTACCGCGCCAGCGCGGTCAAGGACCTGATCCAGTCGAAAGCGGTGCGCCGCAACCTGTCGCTCAAGATCTTCGACTGGGGCACCGTGGAGCCCGCCGGCGGCGGCACCGTGCGCCAGCACATCGGCCTCAAGCGCGGGCTGACCGGCGACCAGGCCAAGGAGCTCAGCAAGCTCGTGCGCGAGCGGTTCCCGAAAGTCAAGCCTTCCATCCAGGGCGATGCGGTCCGCGTATCGGGAAAGAGTCGGGATGAGCTGCAGGCGGTGATCGGGCACCTGCGCGGGCTCGACTATCCGGTGGCGCTGCAGTTCGAGAACTACCGATGAGCGGCGGTCCGTCGGAGGAGCAGCTGGAGGCCGCGGCGCGGGCCCTCGGGATGGCCCTCCGCGAGGCGCGCTGGCGCGTGGCCGTCGCCGAGTCCTCGACCGGTGGGCTGATCGGGCATTCGATCACGATGGTGCCCGGCTCGTCCGATTACTTCCCCGGCGGGGTGATCAGCTACTCGAATCAGGCCAAGGAGGTCGAGCTCGGCATTCCGGCAGCCCTGATCGCCGAGCACGGCGCGGTCTCGGCCGAGGTCGCGGCGGCCATGGCCGAAGGCGTCAGCCATCGGTTCGGCACCGAGCTGGGCGTGGCGGTGACCGGCGTGGCGGGTCCGGAGGGCGGCAGTGATGACAAGCCGGTCGGCACGCACTGGATTGGCGTGGCGCTGCGCGGCCACCCTTCGCGGGGGGAGCACCGCCTGTATGCCCACGACCGCGACGGCAACAAGGCCGCAGCCGCGCTGGATGCGCTGGAGCTCGCCCTGGCCGAAGTGATGGCCGCCTCTCCCCTCAGCGAGTGAAGCGCCGGCGCCCGTGGTGAGGCCCGGCGAGCGCATCCACGTCATCGGCATTGCCGGTTCGGGCGCGGCCGGGGTGGCGCTGCTGATGCATCACGCCGGGCTGCGGGTCGACGGCTGCGACGCGGACACGCCGTCTCCCTACACGCCACCGCTGGAAGCGGCCGGGATCCGGATCCTGTCCGGCCACGATCCCGCGCACCTGGCGGGCGTGGAGCGGGTGGCCATCACGCCGGCGCTGCGAGCCGTCCCCGACCTGCCCGAGCTGGTCGCCGCGCACGAGCACGGCCTGCCGGTGGTCACCTGGCAGGCGGTGCTGGGCGAGCTGATGACGGCCGGGGGGCGCATCGGCCTGGCGGTGACCGGCACGCACGGCAAGTCGACCACCACGGCCCTGCTCGGGCATCTGCTGATCAGCGCCGGCCTGGACCCGACGGTGGAGGTCGGCGCCTTCATCGGTCCCTGGGGAGCAAGCGTACGGCCCGGCAACGGCGCGCCGTTCCTGGTGGAGGCCGATGAGTTCGGCGACAACTTCCTCAACTACCACCCGGCGGCGGCGATCCTCACCAACGTCGAGATGGATCATCCGGACTTCTTCGTCGATCGCGAGGCGGTCCTGGCCTCCATGGAGCGCTTCGTGCGCGGGATGAGCTCCCACCCGGCAGTGGGCGGGCGGTTGCTGCTGACGACGGCCGCGGATCGCGGCGCGCAGGACCTGCTGGGCCGCCTGGGTGACTGGGACGGGCGCGTGATCCGTTACGGACCAGGCGGCGAGGTGCAGGCCAGCGAGCTCGAGCTCACGACCGGGGGAGCGAGCTTCCGCCTGTTCGAACAGGCGTTCGAAATGGGCTTGGCGGGAGAGCACAACGTGCTCAATGCGACGGCCGCGCTGACCCTGGCGCGGGAGCTGGGCGCCCCGCTGGACGCCCTCGCGGCGGGCCTCAAGACGTTCGTCGGAGCCGGACGGCGAATGGAGCTGATCGCTGATACTGCCGGCGTGATCGTGTACGACGACTACGCGCACCATCCGACGGAGGTGCGCGCCACCATCGGCGCGATGCGGCAGCTGGTGGGGGAGCGACGTCTGTGGGCGGTCTTCGAGCCTCACATGTACTCGCGCACGGCGCTGCTGTTCAACGAGTTCACCGGCGCCTTCACCGCTGCCGACGAGGTCGTCATCGCCGAGATCTTTGCCTCGCGCGACACCGATGCGGCGCTCCGCGCCACGTCCGCGGAAGCCCTGGCCGACGGCATCGAGCGCATCTCCGGCGTGCCGGCCATCGCGGTCGGCGATGTCGATGCCACCACCACCTACGTGGCCGAGCATCTGCGGGCCGGTGACGCGGTGCTGGTCATGGGCGCGGGAAAGTCGTACCGGATCGCAATGGGCCTCAAGCAGGCGCTCGAGGCCGGCGTGCTGGACGCGCAGCGCTCGCTGCCGGGCATGGACCGATGAGGGACCCGACATGAGCCCGGCGCGCACCATCTTCCTGACGGCACTGCTGGCCGTGGCGGTAGCCGTGCTG
>DATEOS010000343.1:0-3620 GCA_035273815.1 Candidatus Limnocylindria bacterium | reverse complement strand
CACCGCGGCGACGGCGTCGGCGAACGGCCCACCCGAGCGGTACCGGTGGTTGGGTTCCTTGGCCAGCGTGATCTCGATGAGCTCGCGCACATTGGGCGGCAGATCCGGCGGCAGCGGCGGCGGGGTCTCCTTGATGTGCTTCATCGCGACGGTCAGCGCGCCGTCCCCGGTGAAGGGGCGTTTGCCCGACACCGACTCGTAGCCGACCACGCCGAGCGAGTAGACGTCGGAGGCGGCGGTGGCGTCGCGGCCCAGGGCCTGTTCGGGCGCGATGTACTGGGCGGTGCCCATCACCATGCCGGTCTGGGTGACCGGTGCCGCGTCGACGGCCTTGGCGATACCGAAGTCGGTGAGCTTCACCTGCCCGGTCGGGGTGATCAGGATGTTGCCGGGCTTCACGTCGCGGTGCACCAGGCCGGCGGTGTGTGCGACCTGCAGGGCGCGGCCGGTCTGCTCCAGCATGTCCAGGGCGTGCCGCAGCGACAGCCGCCCGGTGCGCTTGATGACGGAGTTCAGCGGCTCGCCGTTGACCAGTTCCATCACCAGGTAGGCGGTCCGGCCCTCGCCGGCGTCCATCTCGGTCTCGCCGTAGTCGTAGACGCTGGCGATGCCGGGGTGGTTGAGCATCGCGACGGTGCGCGCCTCGGCGCGGAACCGCTCGACGAACTCGGAGTCCTCGGAGAACTCCGCCTTGAGCACCTTGATCGCGACCTGGCGGCCGAGGCGGGTGTCGAGTCCCTCCCACACCTGCCCCATACCGCCGGTGGCGATGAGGCGCTGCAGCCGGTAGCGGCCGGACAGCGTCACTCCCACCCGGGCCGTCATGATGCCTCCCGGAGTGCGGCGGCGATGGTGGCCCGCCCGATCGGGGCGGCCACTGCGCCGCCGGTGGCGTTCAATCGGTCTCCGCCATTCTCCACGAGTACCGCGACGGCCACCTTCGGGGCCTGCGCCGGCGCGAACGCGATGTACCAGGCGTGGGGCGGGGTGTTACGGGGATCCGTGCCGTGCTCGGCAGTGCCCGTTTTGGATGCGATCTGCACGCCGGCGATGGCTCCCTTCTGCTGTGTCACCTGCTCGGCGCCGACCATCAAATCCGTAAGTGTAGCCGCGACCTGCGGTGACACCGCGCGTCGCAGTTCGGTGGGTGCGGTGGTGGCGATATTGGACAGGTCCGGTCCCTTGAGGGTATCGACCAGATACGGGGTCATGGCGACCCCGTCATTGGCGATGGTCGCGGCCACCATGGCGTTCTGCAGCGGGGTCATCGCCACATCGCGCTGCCCGATGCTGGACATCCCGAGGGCGGCCGCATCGCCGATCGGGCCGACGGTGGACTCGGCGACCTGCAGCGGAATCGGCGCCGGCGCGGAATCCAGGCCGAACGACTCGGCCGTGGAGCGCAGCTTCTCGGCGCCGGCATCGATGCCGAGTTCGACGAAGGCGGTGTTGCAGGACCGGGCGAACGCCTCGCGCAGCGACGCGGTGGGGCCGTTCCCGCAGGCCGCTCCCCCGTAGTTCTCCAGGGTGGCGGTGCTGTCCGGCAGCGGGATGCGCGGTGCGGCGGTCACCCGGGTGTCCGGGGTGGCACCGTTCTGCAGGGCCGTGGCGGTGGTGATCACCTTGAAGGTGGACCCCGGCGGGTAGGTCTCCGAGATGGCCCGGTTGACCAGCGGGTCGTTCGGGTCGTCGCGCAGCTGCTCCCAGGTGGCCGTCTGGGCGGCGCCGTCGTGGCTGGCCAGCCCGTTGGGGTCGTAGGACGGGGCGGACACCATCGCCAGGATCTTCCCGGTGGACGGCTCCAGCGCGACCACGGCGCCCTTGCACCCGCCGTCGCAGCCCTGCTCCATGGCCTCCCAGGCGGCCTCCTGGACGTCCGGGCGCACGGTGGTGTCCACATTGCCGCCGCGCGGGTCACGACCGGTGAAGAAGTCGGCCAGCCGCTTGCCGAACAGGCGCTCGTCGGAGCCGTTGAGCACCGGGTCCTCGGCGCGCTCCAGACCGGTGCTGGAGTAGCCGAGCGAGTAGAAGCCGGTGACCGGGGCGTAGGCCTCCGGGTTGGGGTAGACGCGCAGGAACCGCAACCGGCCGTCGGTGGACACCGAGTAGGCCAGCAGCTGGCCGCCCGCGGTGATCTGACCGCGCTGGCGGGAGTATTCGTCGAGCAGCACCCGCTGGTTGCGGGGGTCGGCGCGGTAGCCGTCGGCGGCGAACACCTGGGTGAAGGTGGCGTTGGCCAGCAGCAGCACGATCAGTGCCATGAAGACGCCCGAGAGTCGGCGCAGGGAGGTGTTCATACGCGGCCGATCACCTCGGTGGAGGCCGCCGCGATGGGCGCCGGGTTGGGGCCGCGACCGGTCTCGATGGGCCGCCGCGCGGCGTGCGAGATGCGAACCAGGATGGCCAGCAGGACATAGTTGGCCAGCAGCGACGAGCCGCCGTAGGACATCCACGGGGTGGTCAGCCCGGTGAGCGGGATCAGCTTGGTGACGCCGCCGACGACGATGAACAGCTGGATCGCCAGGGTGGATGCCAGACCGGCGGCCAGCAGCTTGCCGAAGCTGTCCCGCACCGCGATCGCGGTGCGCAGACCCCGGATGATCACGATGGTGTAGAGCATGAGAACGCCTGCCAGGCCGACCAATCCGAGTTCCTCGCCGATCGCGGCGACGATGAAGTCGGTGGATGCCGCCGGTACGGTGCCGGGTTGGCCGTTACCCAGTCCGGTCCCGAAGATGCCACCGGTGGCGAAGCTGAACAGCGACTGCACCATCTGGTAGCCGGCGCCGTCGGGGTCGGCGAACGGGTCCAGCCAGTTCTGCACGCGCACCCGGACATGGCCGAACAGTTGGTAGGCCATCAGGCTGCCGGCGGCGAAGAGGGCCAGCCCGATGACCACCCAGGACAGCCGGTCGGTCGCGACATACAGCAGCACCAGGAACGAGGCGTAGAGCAGAAGCGAAGTGCCCAAATCCTTTTCGAACACCATGACCGCGATCGAGGCGATCCAGGCGACCAGCAGGGGAGCCAGGTCGCGGGGGCGCGGCAGGTCCATCCCCAGCACGTGCTTGCCGGCGTTGGTGAACAGCTCCCGCTTGGAGACCAGCACCGCCGCGAAGAAGATGAGCAGCAGGATCTTGGAGAATTCGGCGGGCTGAATGGAGAAGCCCTCGAACCGGATCCAGATCTTGGCGCCATTCTGCTCGGAGAACCGGGCCGGCAACAGCGCCGGAATGACAAGCAGCACAAGGCCGATCAGACCGCAGGTGTAGCCGTAGCGGGCGAGCATGCGGTGGTCGCCGAGAAACGCCAGCACCGCGCAGAACGCCACCACACCCAGCAGTGTCCACAGCATCTGCTGGTCGGCGTTGCCGCCCACGCTGCCCAGGCTGAGTTCGCGCTGGGCCAGGTCCAGGCGGTGAATCATGACCAGCCCCAACCCATTCAGCAGCGCCACCACCGGCAGCAGCAGCGGGTCGGCGTACGGGGCGAAGCGCCGGATGGCCAGGTGCGCGGCCCCGAACAGCGCCAGGAATCCCAGTGCGTACTGGGCCAGATCCCAGTCCAGTCCCTGCTCCTGATTGGCCTCCACAATGAGCAACGCCACGGTGGTGATCACC
>DATEOS010000342.1:0-2324 GCA_035273815.1 Candidatus Limnocylindria bacterium | reverse complement strand
CTCGAACGGGCGCGGCGCCCGGTGGTCGACGGCCGCTCCCCTGCCGACGCGCTCAAGGAGGTCGGCCGCAACGCCGTCTTCACCATCCACACGCCGGTCCCAGCGGGCAACGAGGTGTTCGAGCGCCCGGGCCACGTCCCGCAGCCGGTCGGGCGGCTCGCCGTGGCGGGCGAACTGGCGCGCCAGCCGGCTGGCGATGAAGTCGGTCAGCTCCCGCTTCTGCTGCATGTGCCCCGCCCACAGGTCCGCGTCGTCGAGCTGGCCGACACGCTCCAGCTCACTGGGCCCGGTGTGGTCGCTGGCCAGGAAGGTGCCCAGGGCGCGCTCGTAGAGGCGGCGCATGGGCCTGCCCAGCCAGGACGCGACATGGACGCCGTTGGTGATGGCGGGGATGGGACGACCGGCCACGTCCTCCCAGGTCTCGGTCGCGGTCACCGCGTGCAGCTTGCTGACCGCGTTGGCGTGGCTGGCATGGCGAAGCACGAAGGCGGTCATGTCGAACGGCGCATTCGGGTCGTCGGTGCGGCCGCGACCGAGCTCCAGCAGCTCGGTGTCCTCCATGTCGGTGACGTGCAGCCATGGCGCCAGGTACTTCGACACCAGGCCGCGATCGAACGTCTCGTTGCCGGCGGCGACGGGGGTGTGGATGGTGAACACGGCATCGCGGCCGACCTGCTGGAGGGCCGTCGCGGCGGTGAGCGAGGTGTCCTCGGCCATCGCCTCGCGCGCGCGTTCCAGAAGCAGGAAGGCGGAGTGGCCCTCGTTCAGGTGCCAAACCGCCGGCGCGATGCCCAGCTCGCCCAACGCACGCACGCCGCCGATCCCCAGGATCAGCTCCTGGCAGAGGCGCATCTCGCGGCCCCGCACGTACAGGATGTGGGTGATGGGCCGGTCCGGCCCGGCATTGGCGGGCAGGTCCGTGTCGAGCAGCAGGACCGGAACGCGGCCCACCTGCGCCACCCACACCGCGGCATGCACCTGGCGATCGGGAAAGTCGACGCTGACCTGGAGCGCGGATCCGTTGGCGGCCCGCGCCCGGCGCAGCGGCAGAATGGACGGATCCAGGTCCGGCTGCGCATGCTCCTGGTGCCCATCGGCGTCGATCTGTTGGCGGAAGTAGCCACGGCGGTAGAGGAGACCCACGCCGACGAAGGGCAGGGCCGCATCGGAAGCCGACTTGCAATGGTCGCCGGCCAGGACGCCCAGGCCACCGGAGTAGATCTGCATCGACTCGTGGAAGCCGTACTCGGCACAGAAGTAGGCGATTGGCCCCGGAAGCGCGCTGCCCGGCTCCGCCGAGATCTGCTGCTGGTACCACGAGTCGCTGCCGTTGCCCATGTAGCGGTGGTACTCATCGAGCAGGCGGCTGGCATCGACCAGGAACTCCTCGTCTGCCGATGCCACCTCCCAGCGGGCGGCATCCATGCCGGCCAGCACCGCGATGGGATTGCGGTGCCGGGACCACGCTGCCGGATCGAGCCGCGAGAACAGCGCGCCGGCGCGCGGCGTCCAGCTCCACCACAGGTTGTAGGCGAGTTCGTCCAGGCCCTCGAGCACGCGAGGCAGGTTGAAATCGTGGCCAGGGAGCGTCGGCACGCGCAGCGTCGTGCCCGGAGGGCTGCTCATGGAGGTCCGATCCTACTCGATGCCAGTCCCTCGACAGGCTGGTTTACGCTATCGGACCCGTGATGGACGGATATTCGGTCAAGGACGCCGCAGTCGTCCTTGGCATCCCGGAACGGCGCGTTTGGGAGCTGCTTGCCCGCGGCGTGCTGGCCGGTGCGCCGGAAGGTCCCGACGGGATGATCGTCTACCTCCAGCCACGCGGCGGCGCGGCATCGGTGCCGACCTCGCAGGGGTCAGCCGGTCCCGCCTCCGAATCGTCCGGCGCCAGGACCAACGGCAACGGCGGCTCGCACGAGCTGAGCCCGTTCCGCGAGCTGCTGACCGAGTTCCGGAACCTGACCGAGCGCTACGGGCAGGCGTTGCTGGCGCTTGGCGAGGCGCGCGGCGAGGTGGCGGCGCTGCGCGGCCGGGTAGAGCTGCTGGAGGCGCGCATGGACCTGCGCCTGCCCAGCACCCCAGCCACGCCGACCGTCGCCTGGGCGATGCCCGAGTTCTCGGTCGAGGAAGACGTGGCTTCCCCAGGCTTTTAGGCGGAGATGTCCGTCGTGGACGACACGGCATCGCCTGAATTCGATGAGGCCGTGGCGGGTGAGGATGAGCCGGCCGCCGAACCGATGATCGACCTGGTCGAGGAGGCCATCATCGCGGAAGAGCTGCTAACAGAAGAGGAGCCGATCGCCGAGCCCGAATTCGATGAG
>DATEOS010000341.1:0-2288 GCA_035273815.1 Candidatus Limnocylindria bacterium | reverse complement strand
TGCCGGTCAGCCCGGACGAGAAGGCCCAGCTCGCCGCGATCCAGAAGAAGGTCGGCGCGGCGGCGTGGGCGGCGGCGCAGAAGCTGACCGATCCGGTCGACCTGAGCCAGAACCCGAACGCCGGCAAGGCGTACGCCAAGTTCGCCACGCTGACCCCGGAAGAGGTCACCGTGCTGCCGGCCGCGATGCAGTTCAACGTGCCGACGATCAGCTGCGAGCAGCTGGACAAGCGGCCGCCGGGCGCGATCGACAACGAGAAGGCCCAGGTGGTCAGCTGCCAGTCGGGCGCCAAGATGCTGCTCGACGTGGCCAAGGTGGTCGGCACCGACATCAGCGACGCCAGCCCGCAGCTGGACCAGCAGCAGGGCCAGTGGGTGGTGTCGCTGAACTTCACCGCGGACGGCCAGAAGAAGTGGACCGCGCTGACCCGCGAGGCGTTCCAGCCGGCCCCCGGTGACAGCTGCCTGACCGCCGCGCAGGCGGTCTCCTCCGGCGCCACCCACTGCCTGGTGGCCGTGGTGCTGGACAAGGAGATCATCTCGGCGCCGGAGATCCAGGGCGTGCTGACCGGCCAGTCGCAGATCACCGGCCAGTTCACCGCCGCGACGGCGCGCGAGCTGGCGAACCAGATCAAGTACGGCGCACTGCCGGTCACCTTCACCCCGGCCAGCACGCAGACCGTCTCCGCCACGCTGGGCATCAAGCAGCTCGAGGCCGGTCTGATGGCGGCCGGCATCGGCATGGCGCTGGTGGCCATCTACGCCTTCTTCTACTACCGCCTGCTCGGCACGGTGATCTTCCTCAGCCTGATCCTGTCCGGCCTGCTCACCTTCGCCGCGCTGGTCGTGCTCGGCCGCACCACGGGCTTCACCCTGACCCTGGCCGGGATAGCCGGTTTCATCGTGTCGCTGGGTGTCGCGGCGGACTCGTTCGTCATCTACTTCGAGCGGCTGAAGGACGAGATCCACGAGGGCCGCTCGCCCCGGAGTGCGGTACCGCGGGCGTGGGCACGGGCCCGGCGTACGATCATCTCCGCCAACACCATCACCATCATGGCGGCGGTGGTCCTCTACGTCGTGTCGGTCGGCGTGGTGAAGGGCTTCGCGTTCGCGCTCGGCCTGGCCACCATCCTCGACCTGCTCGTGGTGTTCCTGTTCCGCCATCCGATCATGACGATGTTCGCGAACACCAAGGCGTTCCTGTCGCCCCGGGTCAGCGGCCTCGGCCGCGTCCTGAAGAACGCCCCGACCGACGAGCCGGCCCCGGCCCGGCGCGTGAAGGAGGCCTGACATGGCCAAGCGTGGTCTTGCCGACCGTCTCTACCGCGGTGAGGCGAACCTCAACATCGTCGGCCGCCGCAACACCTGGTTCCTGGTGGCCGGGCTGCTGGTGCTGGTGGCGATCGCCAGCTTCCTGATCCGCGGCTTCGAGCTGGGCATCGAGTTCTCCGGCGGTACGCAGATCATCATGCCGGCCAGCGTCGGCAGCCAGACGGACGCGCAGAACGCGGTGCAGCGGGCCGTGGAGAGCGCCGGCGTGGCCGAGGAAACCCAGATCGGCGCCGTGCAGCAGGTGGGCAACGGCAACGACGTGACCTACACGGTCCGGACGTCGGCGCTGACCCAGCCGCAGGCCGACGCGGTCAAGGCCGAGCTGGTCGAGGACCTGGGCGTGCCGGCCGACCAGATCAGCGACAACCGGGTGTCCGCGGCCTGGGGCGGGCAGGTGACCCGGCAGGCGCTGATCGGCCTGGGCGTCTTCCTGGTGCTGGTGATGGCGTACCTGGTGATCCGCTTCGAGTGGCGGATGGCGGTGGCGGCGGTGTCGTCGCTGCTGCTCAACCTGGTGCTGACCGCGGGCGTGTATTCGCTGGTCGGCTTCGAGGTCACGCCGTCGACGGTGATCGGCTTCCTGACCATCCTCGGCTTCTCGCTGTACGACGTGGTCGTGGTGTTCGACAAGGTGCAGGAGAACACGCGCGGCATCACCGGCGGCAGCAGCCGGACGTACGCCGAGGCGACCAACCTGGCGATCAACCAGACGCTGATGCGGTCGATCAACACCGGCCTGGTGGCGCTGCTGCCGGTCGGCGGTCTGCTGTTCATCGGGGCCGGCCTGCTCGGCGCGGGCACGCTGAAGGACCTCGGCCTGGTGCTGTTCGTCGGCATGGGGCTGGGCGTATTCGCCTCGATCATGTTCGCGGCGCCGCTGCTGACCGCCCTGAAGGACCAGGAGCCGCGGATCAAGTCGCACAACGCCCGGGTGCTGGCCCGCCGCAACGCGGCCCG
>DATEOS010000340.1:0-3784 GCA_035273815.1 Candidatus Limnocylindria bacterium | reverse complement strand
TGGAGTCCGTGCTGGCCCACGGCACGCCGTCGCTTCCGGTGATACGCGACATCCTGACCCCCGAGTGAGCGGCTTGGCGGCCGCCGCCTAGGCCGCTGCCCCCGCCTCTGCGGCGCGCTCGGCCAGGTCCAGGATCGAAGGCTTGCCCGGCGCCCGATAGGCGAGCACCGTCGCCGGGTCGAACATCAGGGTCGTGCCCATCAGGGTGAGCGTCACGTCCTGGTGCGGCAGGTGCACCATCAGCGAGGTGAAGCCGCGGAGCAGGCCGGAGTGGCCGTAGCCGGTCGCGTCGCCGACCTTGATGCGCTCCGCACCCATCCCGTAGACGTGGTCCTGGTACCCCTGCCGCTGGAAGTCGAGCATGTGGGCCATGCCTTTCGCCGACAGGACACGACCGCCATACAGCGCATCGCCCCAGCGCAGCAGGTCGTGTGTGCTGGCGTACATGTCGCCGGAGGTGCCGAAGGCCGATGCCCACGATGGCGCCATCAGGTAGGGCGCGCCCCGGCTGAGCAGCACGTCGGTGCCGCTCATGCCCAGCGGATCCAGCAGCCGCTGGTGGAGCAGGGTGCGGAACGGCTGGCCGCTGACCCGCTCGATGATCATGCCCAGCAGCACATAGTTGGTGTTCGAGTAGGCCCAGGACAGCCCGGGCGAGAACCAGGGGCCGGGCACCTCACCGATCACCTCCTCCGGCAGCCACAACCGCTCGAGATCGGCGTTGAGCTCGTCGCGCATCGGCTCCAGCAGGTCGGCAATGCCCGAGGTGTGGCGCAGCAGATGCGCCACCCGCACGTCGCCGGGCACCGGCACCCCGGGCAGCAGGTCGGGGACGCGGTCGCCCAGTCGGAGGCGTCCCTCGTCGACCAGCTGCAGGGTAAGCGCGGCAGTGAAGGTCTTGGTGATGCTGGCGATGGCGAATGGCGAGCTGCCATCGAGTCGCGTGAGCCCGTCGCGGGCCCATCCGCTGGCGCCGGTCCAGCCGCTTGTTCCGTGCATGGAGACGCCGATCGCCAGCGCATCGAGGCCGAAGGCCACGCGGGCCCGATGGGTGGCGGCCTGCAGGGCAGCTGCCTGACGAGCCTTGAGCGGGATGAGCTCCTGCGGGCGCGCCGTGCCAGATCCGGTGTCGCCTCCCGGTGGAAGCGCCACGACCGGTGGCAGCCGGTCGATTGGGTCGCCAGTGACGCGCGATGGCGCCTTCGAGGGAAGCGTGGGCCGGGCGGTGGCGTGCGGCTGCTGGGCGGAGAGCACCGCGCCCTCGGGCGCCGTGGTGGTCCGCGTCAGTACGAGGTTGAGCAGCAGGGCCGCCACCAGGGCCAGTGACCAGCCGGCGGCGAGCCGTATCGGCCTGATCGTCATCGGTCGAGGCCGATGGTAGCCCAGACCGGCAATCCGGCGCCTCCTCTGGGCTGATCGGGGAGTGGCGGCGTGTTTGCTCATTTGTTAGCATTGCTAACAATGTCCGGCCCCGAACATCCGCGCCTGCCCGACGGCAGCCTGCCGCCTCGTCTGAGGCTGGTGGGCGCCGATGAGGCGCTGCCCGAAGAGTCCGCCGCGCCCGCGCCCGCTTCCGCCCTGCGGCGAGGCATGGCCGCGCTGCGGCATCGGAACTTCCGCCTCTTCTGGACCGGGCAGATCGTCAGCCTCATCGGCACCTGGATGCAGTCGGTCAGCCAGCCGTGGCTCGTCCTGCTGCTGGGCGGGACGCCACTGCAGCTGGGCACCGTGCTGGCGCTGCAGTTCCTGCCGGCCATGGTGCTGGCGCCCCTGGGTGGCGTGCTGGCCGATCGGGTCGACAAGCGCAAGATCCTGATGGTGACCCAGGTGGTCGCCGCGCTCCAGGCCAGCATCCTGTTTGGCCTGACCCTCACCGGCGTGGTGCAGATCTGGCAGGTCATGGTGCTGGCCACCATGCTCGGCTTCGTCAGCGCGGTTGAGATGCCCGTGCGGCAGGCGTTTGCCGCGGAGCTCGTGCCACGCCGAGACCTGGTGAACGCCATTGCCCTCAACAGCGCCAGCTTCAACCTGGCCCGCGTGGTCGGCCCCGCGGTGGCGGGACTGGCCCTCGCCTTCTTCGGCCCGGCCTTCAACTTCGGCATCAACGCGGTGAGCTACCTGGCCGTGCTCATCGGGCTGTGGCGCATGAACCCGGGCGAGCTGCACCGCATGGAGCGGCCGGCGCGCTTCGCATCGGTCCGTCACAGCCTGGCTGAGGGAGTTGGTTATGCACTGCGCACGCCCACCGTCCTCTGGCCGCTGGTGTTGCTTGGTGGAATGGCCGCCTTCGCCATGAACTTCCAGACCTTGCTGCCGCTCTTCGCCCGCGACACGCTTGGCCTGGGGGCGGAGGGCTATGGCGCCCTGTTTGCCGTGCTGGGCGCCGGATCGCTGGTCGGGTCGCTGAGCCTGGCCTTCGCCGGCGGGCGGCGCCCCATGCTGGCCCTGATGCTGGGCGGCGCCATCTCCTTCATCGCCTTCGAGCTGATCCTGGGCCTGACCCGCACCCCGGCCGCGGCCTACCCGCTGATCCTGGTCATTGGCTTCTCATCGATGGTGATGGTCAACACCATCAACGTCATGATCCAGAACTCGGTCTCGCACGAGCTGCGCGGCCGGGTGATGTCGCTCTACGTCACCGTCTTCGCCGGCACGGCACCGATTGGTGGCTTCTTCGCGGGCGCAGTGGCCGAGATCTGGGGTGCGCCGGCCGGCTTCCTGCTGGGCGCGAGCATCTCGGTGGTGTTCGTGGCGCTGGTCGCCTGGCAGCTGGTGCTGCGGCATCGGGTGGGAGCCACTGCCGGTGCGGAAGCGCTTCACCACGGTCACCAGGCGGCCGACGACCGGCCGCGTCGGCCCGCAGTCAACCAGTAGCGCCGATCAGCGCAGCGTGGGCCGGTTCGGCAGCAGCACCTGCAGCTCGTCCAGCGCCTTCGCCACCGCCGCCCGTCGCTTGGCCGGGAGCGGCTCGATCAGCTCCCTGGCAGCGGCCAGGAGGTCGCGTCGCATGGCCGTCGCCTGGCGGCGACCGGCCGGCGTGACGCTCAACAGCACGGTGCGCTTGTCCGCCTGGTCGCGCTTGCGCTCCACGAGGCCGGCTTCCACCAGGCCGCCGGCCAGGCGCGTCACCACTGGCGCCGTCACCAGTAGGCGACGTGCGATCTCGCCCGGTGGCAGCGCGCCCTCCCCGTGGATGATGCGCAGCACGTTGTACTGCTGGTACGTGAGCTGCTTCCAGGCTCGTCGCCGCCGGGCGTGGGCCACGAGGTGGCGCATCACCTGGGGGACGGTGGCGATCAGGCGCGTCTCGAGCTCGTCGCTCGTGCCCGATCCCGCCCGCTGAGACCGAGCGCGCGCCGTGACGGACATCGGTTCCGATCCTAACACCCCGGTGGTGGATGCCTCGGCCGGGGCGCCGTCGGCGTCAACGTCATCGGGCCCATCCGAGCCATCGGCTCCTACGGTGCCGTCCTCCGGCCTGGCGCTCGGGCTCCTCTCGCTGGGCCACGCCGTCATCCACGCTCAGTCGGCGCTGATGCCGCTCATCTACCCGATCATCATCGTCGAGTTCGCGCTCAACGAGCGCGACATCGGGCTGTTCATCGCCATCACCACGGCCATCGGCGGCGCCATGCAGCTGCTGTACGGCTTCATCACGCGGTACGTGCCCCGTCCCACGCTGCTGGACGGCGGACAGCTCGTGTTCGGCGGGGCGCTGATGCTGGGCGGGCTGGCCCAGTCGGTGGGCCAGCTGCTGGGATCGATCAGCGTGGCCCGCATCGGG
>DATEOS010000339.1:0-7034 GCA_035273815.1 Candidatus Limnocylindria bacterium | reverse complement strand
CGCATCCCCGCCCAGTCGGGACCTCAGCAGGCCGCCGTCCGGCCGGCCCTCGTCATCCAGGACCAGCAGCGTGCCGTCCAGCACCACGCCGTCCTCGCCCAGCTGACCGAGCAGCTCGCCCATCTCCGGAAAGGTAGCTGCCGCATCGGCCAGGCCATCGGCCTGCAGGCGGAGGCGACCACGCTCGACCAGGGCGAAGGCACGGACGCCCGGCCACCAGGGCTCGAAGAAGTAGTCGGCGTCGTCGAACGGCGCGTCGACCTGGGTGGCCTGCATCGGTACCACCCGGTTCGGCAAGTGGAGCGCCGGACCCTCGTCGGAGGGCGGGACCGGGAGGTGCAGCTGCTCCGAGGGCACCCGCGGGCTCAGGCGGTCTTGCGGCGACGCGCCGCAGGCGCCTCCTCTTCAGCCGCCTTGCGCTTGCGCGCGGTCGTCGTCTTGGCGCGTGCCGGCTTCGGCTTCTCCGCCTTCTCGGCCTTGGCTGCGCCACTGCGCCGGGTCTCCCGCGCGGCCGCCACGCTGGCCTCCAGGGCGGCCATCAGGTCGCCGATCTTGGTGGGCTCGGCCTGCTTGGCGAGGACGGGCTTCTCGCCGGCGATCTTGGCCTCGATCACCTGCATCAGCGCCTCGCGATACTCGTCGCGCTCCCCGCTGGGATCGAACTCCTCGCCCATGCTGGCGATCAGCTGCTCGGCCATCTTGCGCTCGGCCGGCTTGATCTCGATCTCCTCCTCCGGCAGGTTCAGCTCCTCGAGGGAGCGGATCTCATCGGGCCAGTGCAGGGTCTGCAGGAGCATGGTCTTGTCGAACGGGTTCAGGGCCGCGAGCTGCTCGCGGTCCTTCAGCACGATCTTGCAGATGGCGGTCTTGCTGGTCTCCGCCAGCACCGACTTGAGCAGATAGAACGCCTTGCGCCCGATCTCATCGGGCTCCAGGTAGTACGCCTGCTTGACGAAGCGCGCGCCCTTCTCCTCGGCCTCGTCGACGGGTACGAAGGCCTGGATCTCGATTGAGCGGACCGTCTTGAGCGGGACCGACGCGAGGTCCTCGTCGGTGATGACGACGTACTTGCCCTTGCTCCACTCGTAGCCGCGCACCGTGTCGGAGCGAGAGATCACCTCGTCGTCGACCGGGCAGTAGATCTTCATCTGGATCCGGCTGAGGTCCTTCTGGTGAAGCATGTTGAAGCCGATGCCACCCGACTCGGTGGCCAGGTACAGCTTCACCGGAATGGTGACCAGACCGAACTGGATCGCCCCCCGCCACATCGAACGCGCCATTTCGCCCTTTGCTCCAACCATGTGCGGATCTCCGCCGCCGGCGCGCGCGATCGCCACGCGCCAAGCGGGGCGCCATGCTACACCCCGCCAGCAATCGGACGGTCTAGGACCATCCCGCCATTGCCCGGCACCCGACGCCTTCGCAGACTGCGTGCCATGAGCGAGCCGACCGCGAGCCCCGTGCCGGCCTCCACGCCGGACGCGGAGGAGCAGCGTGCCTACGTCCTCGAGGACGATCCGGATATCGCCGCGCTCGAAGCCGACATCCTTCGCGATCTCGGCTTCAGCGTCGTGACCTGCACCCGGATCGTGGAGCTGGGCGATCTGATGGCGCTCGCCCTGCCGCACCTGCTGGTGGTGGACGTCATGCTGCCCGACGGCGACGGCGGCGACATCACCGAGCTCCTGCGTGACGCCTGGCCGGGGATCCCGGTCGTGTTCGTCTCCGCGGCCAGCCGTGAACGACTGGCCGAGCTGGCGCCGACCGGCCCGGTCGTGGCAAAGCCGTTCGACATCGATGCCTTCCACAGCGCCGTGCTGAGCGCCGTCGAGGCGCCGCGGGCGCTGCGTCCGGTCCCGTGATCGCGGGGGCTCAGCCGGCCGGCGGGCCGGTGTGGGCCGCCAGACCGATCTCCTCGTCCGCCCCGTCGCGCCGGAGGCGATAACGGTGGTCGATGGGCACCGACCCCGACAGCATCGCGCTCACCGGGCAGTAGGCTGTGGCCGACAGCTCGATCGAGCGTCGCAGGGCCTCGACCGTCACGTCTCCGGCGACCTGGTGCTCCACGCTGACGCTGACGTACACCTGCGGATGCGCCTCGGCCTTCTGCGCGGTGACCTGGATCCGGTACCTCTCCACCCGCTGCCGTTTCTTGCGCAGGATGCTGGCGACGTCCATGGCCGTGCATGCCGCCAACGACGCCAGGATGGCCTCGGTGGGCCCCGGCCCGATACCTCCCTCGGACGCCGACAGCGTGTCGAAGCCCAGGTCGAAGCCAGATTCGGTGGTGGCCTGGATGCGCAGGCGATCGCCCGCATCCGGTCCCGGCTCGATGAAGGTGGCGCTCAGCGTCCGAGTGGTCGGCATGCGGCGAGCGTAGCAGCGGAGGTGGGCCGATGCGCCTGATCCGCCCCGCCCCGCGCCGCGACGAGCGCCGCACCGCGGTGCTGATGTCCCTGGCCATGCTCGGCGTCGGCGTGGCGGCAATTGGCCTCATGGCCGTGCTGCCCGGCGATCGGATCAGCGGCCTGGCCCTGCTGGGCATCGCCGCCGCACTGGGCATCGGGATCGGGCTGGCGTGGCTGATCCGGGCCTTCTCCAACGAGCCACCCCAGCTGGGCGACGACCTGGCACGCCTCTTCGCGCCGGCCTTCGACGATTCTTACGTCCTGATCCTCTCGCCCCGGCTGCCTGACGTGCCGTCCGACCTGGCGGCGCTGCTGGTCGGCCCGGCCGGCGTGAGGACGCTCGTCGTTCGGCGCTGGCGCGGCCGCTACCGGGTCCGCGGCCGCCGCTGGGAGTACGACACCAGGTCGCGCAAGGGCTGGATCCCGTGCCGCACCAACCCGTCCTTCGACGGCGACACGGTGGCGGAGGCGGTTGCGCGCTGGGCGCGCACCGCCGCCGACGAGCCGAGCCTGCCGGTCGCGCCGGCCGTGGCGTTCCCGCGACCGTGGAGCGTCGTCATCCTGGAGGAGCCGGAGGGCGAGGTTGTCACGACCGACAACGCTCCGTGGTGGGCGCATTCGATCGGACGCGTGCAGAAGATGGACCAGCAGCGGGTCGCCCGCTTCGTGCAGACCGTGATTGATGCCGTCGAGGCCAGGCAACGACGCGCCCCGACCGCCGCTCCCCGAGGGCTGGCCTAGGCAGGCTCCTGCTCGGCGGCGTGCAGCCAGCGCTCCGCGGTGGCCGCGTCCAGCACGTCGGCCAGAAGCTCATCGGGCCTCTCGTCATCGGCCACCAGGATCAGCTGCGCCCGCGTGCGCTGGAAGGCGATCGCCACGGCCGTCCGGGCGAGCTCCGGGTGTTGCGCGCTGGCGATGGTCGCCTCGGTCATGGTCAGGAACCGATCGCTCGCATTCAGCACGCCATCCGCCGGGCGACTGCCGGTCGGGACGTGGACCATCCCGGTCAGGCGAAACGGCGGTAATCCGATCTGCGCACGCACCGAGCGCTTCGGGATGCGCATCTCGGGCCGCTGCGGCGCGTCCGACTCGGCGGTCACGACCAGCAGCGCCGCCTCCATGTTGACCAGCACCTGCATGGCGCCCACGGTGGCCGATGGATCGGCGTACTCGCTGATCGTCGCCGCCTCGAGGTGCATGTGCGTGTTGGCGGCCTGGTTGGCGATGTCCGCCACCCGGGCGAAGCGCGTCATCGCCTTGCCGGAGACCCGGTAGGCGTCGGTATAGACGTCCAGCTCGACCTGCACCAGGTCGACCGGGGTGAAGATGGTGGCGTCGTAGTCGGTCACGCCGCGGATGGTACAGGCCCGACAGGGCCCTACTCGCCGGACTCGCCGGTCGCCGTGATGCGCTCCGTTTCGCCGCCGCGTCCCCGGGCCAGCAGGATGCGACCGGTGGCCTGCTCACCGAAGAGCGCCTCGACCGTGGCCATGGTGTCGATCTCGGCCGGCGTCTTGTCGTCGCGCATGCGCACGATGCGCGGGAAGCGCATGGCGAAGCCTGACTTGTGGCGGGTCGAGCGCATGATGCGGTCGAAGGCGATCTCGACCACCACCTCGGGGTGCACGGTGCGGTACCGCCCGAAGTCGCGCAACGTGATCGCCTTGAAGTGCTCGGTCATGGTCGCGATCTCGGCATCGGTCAAGCCGGTGTAGGCCTTGCCGATGGTAAGCAGCGGCGCATCTGGCTCATCGGCCTGGCGAATGGCGAAGGTGTAGTCCGACAGGACGCCCCGGCGTTTGCCGTGTCCCCATTCGACGCCAACCACCACGCAGTCCAGGGTGGCCAGCGCCTTCTTCAGCTTCAGCCAGCCGAGCCCACGGCGGCCCGGCTGGTAGAGCGAGTCCGGGTCCTTGACCATCAGGCCCTCGTTGTGGCGCTCGCGCGCGTCATCGAAGTGCGACTCCACCTCCTCCGCGCTCCCCGCGGTGGCGAGGTTCGACAGCAGCATTCGCTCGTTGCTGCGTGCGGGCAGGTCCAGCCCGTCGAGCGCCGCCCGTCGTTCGCGCAGCGGCGTCTCCAGCAGGTCCTCGCCGTCCAGGTGCAGCAGGTCGAAGGCGACCAGCACCACCGGCACCTGCTCCAGCAGCTCGGGCCCCGGGTTCACGCGTCCAAGGCGCGTCTGCAGGCTGGCAAAGTCCATGACCGATCCCTGTCGGTACGGGACCAGCTCGCCGTCGATCACCAGCCGATGGCCCAGGTCCCTGGCAGCGGCGGCGACCTCCGGGAACGACACCGTGATGTCGTTCTGGTCCCTGCTGAAGAGGCGTGGCTCTCCGTCGAGGTGCAGCTGCGCGCGGATGCCGTCGTACTTGTCCTCGATCCAGGCCTCGTCGCCGACCCTTCGCATCACCTCGTCCGAATCGGCCACCGGGGTTGCCAGCATGAACCGGATCGGCCGCCCCAGGTGCAGGGCCGCGCCACCCAGCGCATCGTCGCGGGCGAGGGCGGCGGCCTCGCCCGGCTCGCCGACCAGCATCAGCGCACGACGCACGTCGGCGATCGGGCGCTCGAAGGCGGCGGCCACGGCTTCCTCCAGCAGCCCTTCGCGCAGCCCGATCCGCATTTCGCGCGACGCGATCCGCGCGACGAAGCGTGCTTCCTGGGGAGAGGCACGGCCGAGCAGGCGGGCCATCTCGGTCACCCGGGCATCTGCGCCAGCGGCCTCGCTCATGGCGCGGAAGGCGCCGTCCACGGCCGCCACGGTCAGCCGCCGTCCGGACGGCTGGCGTCCGGCCAGCAGGTCGGCTGCGGCGTCGCCCAGGTCCGAGTGGCGCAGGTAGGCCTCGTTCAGGGCGGAGGCATCGGCTCCGGAGGCGGCGGCCAGCGCCTGGCTCTGCTGGACCCAGCCCAGGCCCAATCGGTCCTGGGCTCCAGGTAGTGGACGGCCGGCGAAGAACGTGGCGGCGACCGGCACATCGTCCGGCGGCAGGGCGCGCAGGTACGCGGCCAGCAGGTCCCGCTTGCGAAGCTTGGAGGTGGTGGCTGAAACCGCCTCGGCTACGGCGGCGAAGTCGGCGAACGGCGAGGAGGCGGGCATGGGAAGCGAGTGTACCGACGTGTAGCATCGGCGCCGATGAAGACGGCCGGCGTCCTGCACTCCGATCCACCGACCCTGGACGCCAGGCGCGCGGTCGATGCGGCTCGCTCCCTGTTCGGCGTGGACTCCGTTTCCGCGCGCCCGCTCGTCAGTGAGCGCGACCAGAACTTCCTGCTGGACGAGGCCGATGGCTCTCGCTGGGTGCTGAAGGTTTCGAACGCGGCCGAGGATGCCGGCGTGGTGGAGATGGAGGTTGCCGCCGTCGAGCACGTGGCCCGGATGGACCCGCACCTGCCGGTCCCGCGCGTTCGCCCGACGGTCGATGGCGACCCCATCGGCAACCTCTCCGACGGCAGCGCGGAGCACCTGGTGCGGTTGCTCCCATTCCTCCCGGGGCGCACCGCCGCACCCGGTGAGCTGGACGCCGCCGCGGTGCGCGGCATCGGGCAGGTATGCGCCCGCATGGGCGTGGCGCTGCGCGGCTTCTTCCATCCAGCCGCCGGTCGCGCGATCGAGTGGGATCAGAAGCACCTGCCCGACCTCGCGCGCCACGCGGCGCTGGTGGCGGGCGCCGGTCGGCGCCGCCAGCTCGACCGCGCGCTGGGACGTTTCATGGAGCGGGCGCTGCCCGCCCTGCCGGCGCTGCGAGCGCAAATCATCCACAACGACATCACCCTGGACAACCTGCTGCTCGACGACGGCGGTGCGGTATCGGGGATCATCGACTTCGGCGACATGACGCACACCGCGCTGCTGCTCGATGTGCCGGCCACGCTGCAGTCGCTGGTGCGCGAACTAGAGGACATCTTCGCGGTGGCTGCCGACTTCCTGCCCGGCTACAGCGAGGTGCTGCCGCTCGAGCGTCGCGAGGCCGAGCTGCTGGCCGACGTGCTCGCCGGTCGCATGGCGCAGACCATCCTCATCTCCGCCTGGCGGACGCGCCAGTTTCCGGACAACGCCTACATCACCGGCTGGGCAGAGCCGGCGTGGGCACTGCTCGACCAGCTGGAGCAGGTCGGCATGGACCGCGCGGCGGAGCGACTCGCCGTCCTGGCGCTCGCGCCGGTGGCGCGTGGCCGCTCAGCGGCGCCACCCACGGACAAGGCGCTGCGGGCGCGACGGGAGAGGGTGCTGGGCAGCGCGCTCGAGTCGCTCAGCTACGCGCGGCCGCTGCACCTGGTCCGTGGCTCCGGCGCGTGGATGTTCGACCGCAACGGCAACGCCTTCCTGGACGCCTACAACAACGTGCCGGTGGTCGGCCACGCACATCCACGGGTGACCGATGCCATCGCCCGCCAGGCGGCACTGCTGAACACCAACACCCGCTACCTGCACGGGACCATCGTGGAGCTGGCCGAGCGGATCGTGGCCACCATGCCGGACGGGCTGGACACCGTGATGTTCGTGAACTCCGGCAGCGAGGCGAACGACCTCGCCTGGCGATTGGCCACCATCGCCACCGGCGCCGATGCGGGCCTCGTCACCGAGTGGGCCTATCACGGCGTCACCGCTGCCATCGTCGACTT
>DATEOS010000338.1:0-2014 GCA_035273815.1 Candidatus Limnocylindria bacterium | reverse complement strand
AACTACCGGTGAGTGCGGAGTCCACGTGCTGCCAGAAGTCCGTCATCGCCAACTCGGTCAGCGGCGCGACGCTGGGCAGTCCGTGCGCGAGCACCACTGCGTCGATACCGCCCATCGCCGCCACCGCCCGCTCGACCGCGTCCCGGGCGTGGTCCACGTCCCCTGGTCGGGCGTAAGTCTCGGGCGGGCCCTCGGGCTCCGGGACGTATCCCGGTGCCGCATAGGTCCCGAAGGTGGCTGCGCCACCGGCGGCGAAGTGCTCGCGCACCGCCGCACCGAGCCGGGTGTCCACGCCGGTGATCAGCACCCGCGATCCGGCATCCATCAGATCACCGTTCCGCTGTTGACCGACAACACTTCTGCACACAGGAACATGTCCTCCTCCACCAGGGCGCGGACAAGCTCGGCCACCTCGCCCGGCAGCGCGATGCGTCCGGCCGGGACGCTGTCGAGGAAATCCTGCGCCCGCTCCCAGGAGTCGGCAGGCAGCAGCGGGGTGTCGCACGGGCCCGGGGCCACCGCGTTGACCAGGACCCCGTCCGGGGCCACCTCGACGGCGATGCTTCGCAGCAGGCTCAACGCGGCGGCTTTCGCCGCGGCGTAGTGCGCGTCATTGCTGCCGCCGCCGATGGCGCGTTCGGAGGCGATGCCGACGATCCGTCCGCTGCCCCGTTCCCGCATCTCCGGCAGCACCGCCCGGCAGACGTGTGCCAGACCGCCGACGTGGACGCGCAGCATTCGCTCCCAGGCCGACGGGGAAATCTCCAGCGCGGGTGTCTCCTCGTAGTGTCCGGCACAGATGACCGCCGCGTCGATGCGGCCGAAACGTCCACGGATGTCGGCGATTCCATCGGTTACGGCAGCCTCGTCGGCTACGTCGGCCACCAGCCACATATCGGTTTCGGGCGCCGGCTCCCGCGATATCGAGGTGACGATCCAGCCTCGCGACCGCAGCAACCGCGCGATCGCCGCGCCGATGCCGCTGCCGGCGCCGGTGATCACGGCCACCTGTCCGCTGTCGCTCACACCGACTCCGTCACGGCCTCAGCGGCCGGTTCGGCGGTGCCGCCCGGAGTCGCCCGCCCGACGTTGCGCACCTTCACGATCACCACGCCCAGCGCCAGGATCGCGCCCATCGCGACGAAGAAGGCCCAGTTGATGAACCAGGATTCGGATACCGTGCGGGGCCAGACGATGTTGACGAAGGCGAAGCCCGCCCACAGCGTGGCCAGCGTGGTCACCGGTATGCTCCACCGGCCCAGGCTCCACGGGCCGGGTTCCCATTTGCCGCGCAGCCGGGCCACCAGGCCGGTCACCAGGGGGAACAGGAAGGCCAGGTAGTAGCCGCCGGCGGTGAAGGTGACCAGCACCGAGTACACGTCGGTGGCCGAGATCAGGTAGACCACAGCACCGATCACCGTGGTGACCAGAATGGCGCTCACCGGCTGCGCCTCGGCCTTGGACAGTTTGGCCAGCACCCGGGAGCCCGGCAGCACCTTGTCGCGGGCGAAGGCCCAGATCACCCGGGACGCCGAGGCCTGCAGTGAGAGGAAGCTCGCCAGGAAGCCGACGACGAAGGTCAGGAGGATCGGTTTGACGGCGGACTCGCCGAGCGCGGCGCCCAGCACGTAGGTCACCGGGTCACCGACCTCGCCGGAGGCGATCTTGTCGAAGTCCGGCACGGCCAGCGTGACCGCCAACGAGGCGTACGCGATGACGATGGCGATGAACGACACCGAGAACAGCATCGCCTTGGGCACATTGCGCTGCGGTTCCTTGACTTCTTCGGCGATCGCGCCGGCGCTCTCGAAGCCCAGGATCGACCAACTGGTGAAGGCCAGCGCGGCCAGGAACGGGCCGGAGATGTACGCCCAGGTCCAGCCGCTGCCGAAGTCGACGCCCTGCAGGATGACGTCGAGGCCGTGATGGCGGTGGAAGATCAGCAGGTAGGTGCTCAGGCCGACCGAGGCGATGATCTCGGCGATGATGCTGCCGACCATCAGTGTTTTCAGGA
>DATEOS010000337.1:0-3311 GCA_035273815.1 Candidatus Limnocylindria bacterium | reverse complement strand
CACCGAGCTGGAACCGTTCGGAGTGTCCTTCGAGGACAAGCGGGCCCAGTGGGAGGACGCGATGCGGTGCATCGTGCCGATGTTCGCCGACGGCGGCACCTCGTACGAGGGCACGCACTTCAACTTCCCGCTCCGCAACGTGCTGCCCAAGCCCCGGCAGAAACCGCACCCTCCACTGTGGATGGCCTGCTCGCAGCTCGACACCATCGCGTACGCCGGACAGCGCGGGCTCGGCGCGCTCGGCTTCCAGTTCGTCAGCGCAGACGCCGCCCACGCCTGGGTGAGCGCGTACTACAACGGCATCACCAAGCGGCTGGAGCCGCTGACCTCGTACCAGATCAACCCGAACATCGCGCTGGTGAGCATGTTCATGTGCGCCGACACCGATGAGGAGGCGCGGGCCAAGGCCGACGGGGCGACGTTCTTCCAGTTCTGCCTTCGCTGGTACGCGGCCAGCCGGGAGCGCCAGCGCCCGGCGCCGGGTACCACGAACATGTGGGAGCTGTACCTGGACTGGAAGCGGAACAACGCCGACGCGGCGGAGAAGGCCCTGTCCGGCGGGCTCATCGGCTCCCCGGAGACCATCCGCCGCAAGCTGCGCAAGTTCGAGTCGTCCCACATCGACCAGGTGATCCTGCTCAACCAGGCCGGCCGGAACTCGCACGCCGACATCTGCGAGAGCCTGGAACGGTTCGCGGCCGAGGTGATGCCGGAGTTCCACGCCAACATACCGGCCCACGAGGAGTGGAAGGCCGGCGTGATGGCCGGCGACGTCCAGCTGGACGAGATCGACACCGCCCCCTTCACCCAGCGCTACGGGGCCAAAGCCGTCACCATCCCCTGACCTCCCCGACGATCAAGACGTTGGATGCAGATCTGGCCTTCGATCCGCATCCAACGTCTTGATCAACGGCGACTGTTGAGGGCTTGTCGGACGGCGTCGGGGATGTAGCCGGGGCGCAGTGTGTCGGCCCAGGTGAAACGCAGCACGAGCCAGCCGGCGTTGGCGAGGAGGTTCTGCCGGTGGCGGTCGGTGAATACTGCCTCCGGCAGGCTGTGTACGGCGACCCCGTCGGCCTCGGCGATCACCTTCGGTCTGAGCCAGGCCATGTCGGCCTCGGCGAAAATGTTGCCGAGCTCGTCACGCACGAGATAGCCGCACTGGTCGGGTGGGACACCGCCGTCGGCACAGCGGAGGCGAACGCGGGTCTCCAGCGGCGAACGGGCTCGACCGTCCACCGCGGTCAGCCGGCTGCGAGCCTTGACCGCCCCGGGACGGTGGCGCAGGAGGTCAGGCAGATGAGCGAACTCCTCCTCGGTGATCAGCTTGCGGTTGAGCGCCGAGTCCAGGAGGCAAATCGCGTGGTATCGGGGCAGCCGGAGCAGGAGGTCGGCGACAGTACGCAGCGGAGTCGTGGTCGGGATGCCGTCGACGGTGGTCACGGACTGCGGGTCCAGGACCAGCTGATGAATGACCACGTCCGGTCGGGTCTGGTGGCGGGCTCCCGGAGGCACACAGACGTGGATCAGGTCGTCGCGGCGTAGCCCGGCAATGCCGTGCAATTGGGCGGCCGTGTCGAGCACCGCGCACGCGCCTGGTCCGGCGGCCAGGACGGCGGCGCGGATGCGCGCCGGTCGTTCATCGTCCGCTGCTCGGATCAGATAAGTACCGCGGCACAACCGACGCCATCGACCTGACCGGCACATGCTCACGATGTCGTTGCGCCCTATGCCGGCGGCCATGGCCTGGGCCGCCGTGATCACTCCGTCCATGGCGATCTGGTCGATCAATTCCCACCGATCCACCCGCCCAGCCTGCCGGCTTTTGATCGTGGCTGGGACCCCCTGTGGATAACCCGGTGATCAAGACGTTGGATGCAAATCGGAGGCCAGATCTGCATCCGGCGTCTTGATCGTCGCGAAGTTCTAGGAGAGCCAGCCGCGGTCGTGGGCCAGGAGGGCGGCCTGGAACCGGGTCCGGGCGCCCAGGCGGGTCATGGCCAGGGTCACGCTCTTCTGTACCGTGCGGCGGCTCAGGCCCAGGGCCCGCGCGATCGACTCGTCCTTCAGGCCTTCCGACATGAGCAGCAGTACCTGGCGGGAACGTTCGTCCAGTTCACCGGCGCCGGCAGGATCCATTGTGGACAGTATCGGCACCGCGCGGTCCCAGACGGCTTCGAACAGGGCGCCGAGGGCTACCAGCAGGGGTGAAGGGCGGACGACGGCGGTGGTGAGCGTGTCCAGCGGTACCAGGCCCACCTGCCGGTCCACCAGCGTGAAGCCGACCGGCAGATCGGGTGCGGCCCGGGCCTGCAGACCTGGCTCCGGCGCCGGCAGCGACGCGGTGTCGTACACGGACCGGACCTGGACCCCCCGGGCCACCGCCTCCGCAAAAGTAGAGGCCTCCAGCAAGAGCGCGTCCACACCCACCCGGGCGCCGCGCATCAGGTGCTGGTGGTAGCGGCCGACCTGTTCCGGCCCGGCCACCACCTCGATCAGCTCACCGGCCCAGCGCCCGCCCGCGGCCTGGCTGAACGTGCGTTGCAGCTCCCGCGCGTACGCGCGGATCCGCACGAGATCGTCGCGCCGTCGCGCCAGCAACGGTTCCAGGGCGATCTCCGGCGGGCTGGCGACGAAGCCAGGCGGCCGGGTCGTTGTTCGGTCAACCAACGACTGCCGTTCCAGTGCCCGCAGCAGCCCGGCGGTCGCCCGCGGGGTCAAGCCGAGGTCGGCGGCCACTTCGTGAACGGCGCAGGCCCGGCCCGCCTGCACCAGGTACTGGTAGACCCGCTCGTGCAAGGGTCCGACGCCTACCGGCCCCAGTACGGATGGCCCCGTGCGCATATAGGCAGCTTCCCATAGTTGCCCCCGGTTTGTATTGACACCTTTCAGTAGCGATCCAGAGGGTGGGTGCGGCGGGCGTCCCCGTTTGTGCCCTGCCCGTCGGCCTCGACCGAGGTCGAACGTGCCCTTATCTCGAGAGGACCTTGATGCACACATCAAGTGGCCCACGACCCAAGCGGCGGACCTTAGCCACGCTGATCACCGGCGCCCTGGCGGTCGCGCTGACGGTGCTCGGCCTGCCCGCCGTGGCGCTAGCCGGTAGCGAACCGGCCAGCACCACCACGAGCACCGCAAAGGCGGATCCCAGCAAGCCGTCCGTGACAGCGGCCTGTGCCACCGCCAAGAAGGGTTACGCCACCTGCTTCGCCCTGCGGCGCGACGACGTCACCGGCGCCCGCGGAGTCATCCCACTGCTGGACCCGCCGCCCGCCGGCTACGGCCCGGCCGACATCCAGAGCGCGTACAGT
>DATEOS010000336.1:0-2899 GCA_035273815.1 Candidatus Limnocylindria bacterium | reverse complement strand
GATGGACCGCTCATGATGGAAGGTGTTAGCGACCAGGACATCAGGGCCCAGCGAATCGAAGGCGACGCGGTCGGTCCCGGCGCCGGCCACGTGCACCAACCTCAATTTCCCGGCGACGGCCGCCATCTCGGCGGTGAACCGTCCGCCGACGTACACCGTGGCGCCACGGAGCCGCTCGAACGAATTGTCGGCACCCGCCCAGATCAGCTCGACTCCGGCCGGGAGCGCCGTCTCGAAGCGGTTCCGGTGCGGGACGAGGTTGCGGTCGGCGACGTAGACCTTCATGCGGCGACCTTCATGCGCGCTGCAGGCAGGGACGTTTGCTGTCGAACGTCCAGCCCGGGATCAGGTACTGCATGGCGATGGCGTCGTCGCGGGCGCCCAGCCCCTCGGTGAGGTACAGCTCGTGGGCGGCGGCGACCCGCTCCTCGTCGAGTTCTACTCCGAGTCCGGGGGCGGCGGGCACGTCGAGATAGCCGTCGACGATCTGGTACGGCGCCTTGGTGATCCGCTGGCCGTCCTGCCAGATCCAGTGCGTGTCGATGGCGGTGATATCTCCCGGTGCCGCCGCGGCGACCTGGGTGAACATCGCCAGCGACACGTCGAAGTGGTTGTTGGAGTGCGATCCCCAGGTCAGGCCCCAGGCATCGCACAGCTGCGCGACGCGCACCGAACCGTTCATCGTCCAGAAGTGCGGATCGGCGAGCGGGATGTCCACGGCGCCGGCCCGGATGGCGTGCCCCATTTCGCGCCAGTCGGTGGCGATCATGTTGGTGGCGGTCGGCAACCCGGTGGCCCGCTTGAATTCGGCCATCACCTCGCGCCCGGAGAAGCCCCCCTCCGGGCCGACCGGGTCCTCGGCGTAGGCCAGCACATCGGTCAGGCCTCGGCACGTCGCGATGGCGTCCTTGAGCAGCCATCCGCCGTTGGGGTCCAGGGTGATCCGCGCCTCCGGGAAGCGTTGCGCCAGTGCGGTGACGGCGGCGGCCTCCTCGGCCGCCGGCAAGACACCACCCTTGAGTTTGAAGTCGGCGAACCCGTATCGGGCGTGCGCGGCTTCGGCCAGCCGGACGACACCCTCGGGCGTCATGGCCTCCCGGTGTCGCACCCGCAGCCACTCGTCGGCCGGATCATCGGCGGCGGTCTCGTCGGCAGCGGTGCGGTAGGCCAGGTCGGTTCTGGCGCTGTCCCCGACGAAGAACAGATATCCCAGGGCCTGCACCCGATCTCGCTGCTGCCCCTGACCCAGCAGCGCGGCAACCGACACGCCGAGATGCTGGCCGAGCAGGTCCAGCATGGCCGATTCGACCGCGGTGACGGCGTGCACGGTGACGCGCAGGTCGAAGGTCTGGGCGCCGCGGCCGCCGGCGTCTCGGTCGGCGAAGGTGCGGCGGATGTCGCCGAGCACGTTGTTGTACGCGCCGATGCCGCGGCCCTCGACCAGTGCCCTGGCCTCGGTGAGGGTGCGTTCGATCGCGGCTCCACCCGGCACCTCCCCGACGCCGGTGTTGCCATCGGAATCCTTGAGGATCACCAGGTTCCGGGTGAAGTAGGGCGCGTGTGCCCCGCTGAGGTTCAGCAGCATGCTGTCGTGTCCGGCGATGGGGACCACCCGCATCTCGGTGACGATGGGGGTGCGCTTCGACGAGCTCATATCGACCAGCCTATAAATCTCGGTTGATGCACGTCCAACACTGATGTGGCATCAATTGATTCAGGGATTGAATGCGTGACAGGGCAATACGTCACCATCAGGCGAACCACTTGTCGCCGTTGGCAACCGGACGCAGCACCCGGCTGACCTTGTCACCGACGGCGCACAAGGCCTCGACGATGCCGCGCTCACGTTCGGCGGTCAGCCGCGCCAGGGGCACCGAGGCACTGATCGCGTCCTGGGCCGGCCAGCAATAGCGCAGCGCCACGGCGAAACATCGCACCCCCGGGCTGTTCTCCTCATCGTCGGTGGCGTACCCGCGGATCCGTGCGGTGTCCAGCGCCTCCGCCAACTCGTCATGGGAGGTGATGGTGGTCGGCGTCAGGGCCACCAGTTCGACGGGCAGATGATGGCGACGCTCGGCGCCGACCCGTTCGGCCAGTAGCGCCTTGCCCAGCGCGGTGGTGTACGCAGGCAGCCTCCTGCCCACCCGGTTGGTGGCCCGGCGGTACTGCTGGGATTCGCGGGTCGCCAGGTAGACGATGTCGGTGCCGTCCAGGCGTCCCAGATGGAAGGTCTCGTCCCAATCACTGCGCAGGTCGTCCAGGAACGGCGTGATCATCGGCAGATACGGATCACCGTCGAGGTAGCTGGTACCGACCAGCAGGGCCCGTATGCCGATGCCGTAGAGGGTGCCGGTCTCGTCAGCTCGCACCCAGCCCTGCGCCATCAGGGTGCGCAGCAGCGCATGTGCACTGCTGCGCGGCATCCCGAGTTCCTCGCTGATCTCCCGGATGCGCGCGGGCTTGTCCTGCCGCGCGGCCAGGTACTCCAGCAGTTCGACGGTACGGACGGCCGACTTGACCCCCGCACGTGCAGTCGATTCGGTCATAGCAGGCCTGTCTGTTGGACGACGAGGACCACCGCGCCCGCGGTGGATGCGGTGATGGCGGTCCACCGCTGACGAATCGGGGTGAGCACACGATTGGCGTAGCGCGACAACACATATCCGAGGACTGCCGCGGGTACCAGCAGCCCGAACATCTGCACGGTGTGATGGTCGACGGCGCCGGTGACGGCCAGCATGGCGATCGACATCAGCGAGCCGACCAGGAAGAAGCCGGCCATGGTGGCCCTCAGCTGGGCACCGCTGCTGCGTTGCCACACCAGCGCCATCGGCGGCCCGCCGATCGACGTCGCCGTACCGAGCATCCCGGAGGTGGCGCCGGCCAGTATCAGGTTGCG
>DATEOS010000335.1:0-6006 GCA_035273815.1 Candidatus Limnocylindria bacterium | reverse complement strand
TCCGCGACGCGGCCGCGGCACGCTCGCGGGCACGAACCAGCCGGCGACGGGCGGCTCCGATGCGACGGACGGGGTCCCCACCGATCCGGCGCCGGTCCAGCGCCGCGGGATGGTCGCCGCGCGCCAGTGCCGCCAGCAACGAGGAGGCGCGATCCAGCTGGCCCGCCTCGGTCAGCAGCTGAACGATGCTGAACCAGCGTGCCGGCTCGGTGACCGGCTGGGAGGCGACCCGTTCGACCACCTCCGCGGCACGTCCCAGGTGCCCGGCCCGGCGCAGCGCCACGATCGTGGCGCGCACGTCGGGGATGCCGGGTTCCATGTCCAGCGCCTCCAGGAAGTTGAGGAGCAGCTCGGCGGCCTCGGCCCGATCCTCCACCTTGCCGCGCCGCACGCGCTGGTCGCGAAACTCGCCGAGCAGCGCCCGCAGCTCGCGGTCCACCCATCGGCGCTGGTTGCTGCTGGGCGGATACCGCTCGGCCACCTGGCGCAGGAAGCCAATGCCGCGCAGGACCATCCCGGTGCCGACGTAGGCGGTCCGCAGGTCAGCCTGCACGAGGGTGTCGAAGGCGTCCTCGAGGTCAACCAGGCGCTCCATGGTGCCGATCCAATCGTCGATCCGGCCCCGATCCCGGTAATACCCCGCCGCGTAGCGCAGCCAATAGCGCTCGCTATGCGTGCGCCAGTCCTCGCCGGCGATCTGGTTGGCCACGATCCATTCGTTTTGGACGCTCGGTCCGGCCATGAAGATGTCGGCAGGAACCCGGAACCCTGCCACGTTGCGCCACTGCGGCTGGTGCCAGCGGCTCGGCGGCTGCGCGGCGCGCGGGACTCGCCGCCGTCGGGCGGGAGCCGCGGTCTCGTCGACCTCCAGAGGCCAGTCCAGGGTGGCCGCCGTGCCGCGCTCGAGGTCGTGGTCGTAGTGCAGGCGGCGGAGCGGGTCGCGCAGCTCGCGCCACGCCCGGTTGAGGACGGCAGTGCGGCGGGTCGCCAGCTGGCTGGCCGTGGCGCGGTCGGGATGGTGACGCAGGACTGCGTCGCGGAATGCCGCCCGCAGCTCGACGGACGTGGCTGAGGGCTCGGCGCCCAGCACCTCGTAGTAATCGCGCTCCTCGGTGCGTGCCTCGCCCTCGACGGCCATCCGGCGAGGATACGACGACGGCCACCTCGCCGTCAGGGCGGGCGCGACGGTAGACTGCGGCGCGACATGCCTCCCACCGAGCGGTCCGGCGGGCCACGCGCCGGGCACCTGCTGATCATCGGCGGCGCCGAGGACAAGCTGCGACAGCGCCAGATCCTGTCGCGCTTCGCCTCACTGGCCGGCGGGGCCGATGCGCGCGTGGCCGTCATCTCGACGGCCTCGTCGCTCGGAGACGAGGCCACCGAGCTCTACCAGTCGCTCTTCCGCTCGCTTGGCATCCCGGAAGTCCGCGGCCTGCGGCCGCTCACGCGAGAGGACGCCAATCAGCCGACGGCGATCGAGGCGGTGAAGGACGCAACTGGCATCTTCATGACCGGCGGCAACCAGCTGCGCCTGTCGAGCGTGATCGGTGGGACCGGGTTGGGACGAGCGATCATCGATCGCCATCGGCACGGTGTGATCGTGGCCGGCACCAGTGCCGGCGCCTCGGCCATCAGCACGCACATGGTGGCGTTCGGCACCAGCGGCGCCACGCCGAAGCAGCGCATGACCCAGATGAGCGCCGGCCTTGGCCTGCTGCCGGGCGTGATCATCGACCAGCACTTCGAGCAGCGGAACCGGATCGGCCGCCTGCTGGCCCTGGTGGCCCAGTCTCCCGGCCTGCTGGGCATGGGCATCGACGAGGACACCGCCGCGCTGGTCTCGCCGGCCGGCATGATGGAAGTTCTGGGCAAGGGTTCGGTCACCATCCTGGATCCGGCCAAGCTCCAGACCGATGCCTACGAGGTCAAGCGCCACAAGCCGATCATGGTCAGCGGCGTGATCCTGCACTCGCTGCCGTCGGGATATCGCTTCGACCTCCGCCAGCGTCGGCTGCGAGCACCGCTGCGCCCCGTATCGGCCACCGATCGCGAGCTGGCTCGCATCGCCAGCGCCTCGAGCGTCACCCGCCGCCTGATCCGGCGGATCGCAGCCGAAGGTGCGGATGACACCGCACCGGAGCGTGCCCGCCGGCGTCGCGCCCTCAGCGCACGTCACGTGGACGAAGAGGCCAGCGAATGAGCACCGCCCGCGCCAAGCGGCCGATCGCCTCGCAGTCGAAGGCGAAGATGGAGCGCACCGCCGCCAACCGCAAGAAGCTCAAGCCCGCCGGCGAACTGAAGGTCGTCGAAACGCGCGTGTTCCGCGGGCCGAACTACTGGAGCTATGAACCGGCCATCAAGCTGGTCGTTGACCTGGGCGTGCTGGAGCAGTTCCCGTCCAACACCATCCCGGGCTTCGTCGATGGATTGCTCGACATGGTGCCGGAGATCGGCAGCCATTCCTGCGGCACCGGGCGTGCTGGCGGCTTCGAGGGACGCCTGCGTGAGGGCACGTGGCTGGGGCACGTGGCCGAGCATGTGGCGCTGCAGCTGCAGCGCGAGGCTGGCACCGAGGTCGGCCGCGGCAAGACGCGCTCCACCGGCGATACCGGTCGATACCACGTCGTCTATTCGTACGGCGAAGAGAGCGTGGGCCTCGCTGCCGGCCGCCTGGCGGTCCGCCTGGTCAACCACCTGGTCACGCCGGAGGCGGAGTTCGACTTCCGGGTCGAATTCGAGAAGCTCGTCCTGCTCGCCGAGCACGCGGCCTTCGGCCCGTCGACCCAGGCAGTCCTGGACGAAGCGGCCCTGCGCGACATCCCATCCATCCGGCTGAACGAGCAGTCGCTGGTCCAGCTGGGGCACGGCGTCCACCAGCAGCGCATCCGGGCCACCATGACCAGCCAGACCAGCTCGTTGGGCGTCGACATCGCGTCCGACAAGAAGCTGACCAACAAGCTGCTGGCCGCGACCGGCGTGCCGGTGCCACGCTCCGAGGTGGTCCGCAACGAGCAGGAGGCGTCCGCCGCCGCCGCCACCATCGGCTACCCGGTGGCCATCAAGCCGCTGGACGGCAATCACGGCCGGGGCGTCATCCTCAACCTGGCCGATGACGCCGCCGTGCGAGCCGGCTATGCCGCCGCTCGGGCCGAGTCGCGTCGTGGCGGCGTGGTGGTCGAGTCCTACCTCACCGGCAACGACTATCGCTGCCTGGTGATCGGCGGGGTGCTCCGGGCGGTGGCCCAGCGCGTGCCGGCGCACGTGGTGGGAGACGGCGAGCACACCCTGGCCGGCCTGACCGAGATCACCAACGCCGATCCGCGGCGTGGGATCGGGCACGAGAAGGTGCTGACCCGCATCAAGGTCGACGACGAATCGATCACGTATGCCCGCGAGCAGGGCTTCGAAATGAGCGACGTGCCACCACGCGGGGTGCGCGTCTTCCTGAAGCGCACTGGCAATATGAGCACCGGCGGCATCAGCATCGACCGCACGGAAGAGGCGCACCCGGACAACGTCGAGATCGCCGAGCTGGCGGCGCGGGTGGTCGGCCTGGACATCGCCGGCATCGACTTCATTTGTCCGGACATCAGCGTGCCGGTGCGCGAGACGGGCGGGGGCATCGTGGAGGTGAACGCCGCCCCCGGCTTCCGGATGCACACGCACCCGACCGAGGGCGAGGCGCAGTACGTGGCCAAGCCGGTCATCGATGCGCTCTTCCCGCCGGGCAGCCCGTCCCGCATCCCGATCGTGGCCGTGACCGGCAGCAACGGCAAGACGACCGCCGCGCGAATGATCAGCCACATCATGAAGGGGATGGGTCGCAAGGTCGGGATGACCTCGACCGATGGCATCTTCGTCGACGGCCGGCTGGTGCGGAAGGGCGACTCGTCCGGCCCCCGATCGGCCTCCACCGTGCTCCAGAACCCGACCGTCGACTTCGCCGTGTTCGAGGTGGCGCGGGGCGGGATCCTGCGCGAGGGCCTTGGCTATCAGCGGAACGACGTCGCCGTGGTGCTGAACGTGACCGGCGACCATTTGGGACTGGCCGGCATCAACTCCATCCGCCAGCTGGCCAACGTGAAGCGGGTGGTCGTCGAGGCGGTGCCGCGCGAGGGCACCGCGGTCCTGAACGCCGACGACCCACTGGTCGCCGAGATGGGGCGCCACTGCTCCGGATCGGTCCTCTATTTCAGCACCGATCCGGACAACGAGATGATCAAGCGCCAGGCGTCGCGTGGACGCCGCGCGGTGACGCTGGAGCCGGGGCGCAACGGCGAGATGATCGTGCTGCGCCAGGGCCGCAAGTCGATGCCGCTGGTCTGGACCCACCTGCTGCCATCGACCTTCGAGGGCCGGGCGCGAATGAACGTCCAGAACGCACTGGCCGCCACCGGCGCCGCATGGGCTGCGGGCGCGCACCTGCACGACATCCGGCAGGGCCTGCGCACCTTCACCACCAGCTACTTCATGGCGCCGGGACGCCTGAACATGTTCGAATTGGATGGCTATCGCGTGATCGTCGACTACGCCCACAACCCGCCGGCGGTCCGCTCGCTTGGCGAGTTCGTCGATCAGCTGGCCGAGCCGTCGACCACCGGGCGCCGTCCGCTGGTCACCGGCCGCCGCATCGGCGTCATGGCCACCGCCGGCGACCGCCGCGACGAGGACATCGTGGAGCTGGGTCGCACCGCGGCGCGCTACTTCGACACTCTTATCCTGCGCGAGGACGCGAACAACCGCGGTCGGCCCCGCGGCGAGACGGCGGCCCTGATCGAGAAGGGCGTTCGCGCCGAAATGGCCGGCGGCGGCCGCGCGGACTCGGTTGAGACCGTCCTGGACGAGCTGGAGGCGACCCGACGCGCGCTGGACCTGGGGAGTGACGGCGACCTGATCGTCGTCTGCGTCGACCACGCCAACGACGTGTGGAAGGAGCTGCAACGCCGTCAGCACGGCGCTTCGAGCGGCGCCATCTCGGCCATCACCGGCCTGGACGGAGAGGGCGGTATCGACGTCGAGGCCTAGCCGGCCCCCAACAGCTCGCGCAGCCGGCTGAGCGGGACCGGCGTGTAGCCGGCCGACTGCAGCCAGTCGGCGATCTGGGCGCGTTCGACGTGGGTCATCACCGCCACCACGTCTCCCTTCTTCGCCCGCTTCTCGAGCGCCTGCAGGGCCGCCAGCTCGCTGGGGTGCGCCTCGACCTTGCCGGAGAAGCCGCCCTCCTTCACGCCGGCGCGCAGGATCCGGTTCATGGCGCCCAGGTCGCGACCCCGCAGGTAATGGCGCTTCTCGCAGATGACCACATCGTCGGCGCCCTCGCCGGCCAGTCGGCCCAGGTTGCGCAGGATCTCATCGGTCCGGTCACCCGCGGTCCCCAGTGCCAGCCGCACCCGGCCCCGGCTGCGGCCGCGGCCAGGGCGCATGACCAGCTGCCGCGACACGTCCAGGAGCCCCTGCAAGCCGGCTTCGTTGTGGGCGAAGTCGATCAGCACCAGCGTGCCGCGCCGCTCGTAGAGGTTGAGGCGCCCCGGATTGGCCCCCGTGTCCAACGTGAAGGTGCGCAGTCCCGCCGCGATCTGGCTCGCGGAGAATCCCAGCGCGTCACAGGCGGCGGTCGCAGCCAGCGCATTGGCCACGTTATAGGTGGAGAGGCCGCCGAAGGTGACCGGCAGCTCGGCCACCGGCGCGATCTTCCGGGCGCGACGGCCTTCGCGCAGCAGCGTCACCACGCCCTCGCGCAGGACGGCGGCTCGTCCCCCGCGCGCCAGCGCCTCCCGCACGCGTGGACCTTCCGGCTCCAGGCTGAAGGCATACCAGCCGGCGCGCGTCTCGCGCCGCATGGCCCACACCCGCTGGTCGTCCGCGTTGAGCACCGCCCAGCCGCCGCGGCGCGTGATGCGCACGATGGCGGCCTTCACCTCCGCCAGCTCGTCCAGGGTGTCGATCCCCTGCAGGCCAAGATGGTCGGCCGACACGTTTGTCACCACTGCCACGTCGTTGGCCGCA
>DATEOS010000334.1:0-2856 GCA_035273815.1 Candidatus Limnocylindria bacterium | reverse complement strand
TTGACCAACGTCGGCTGGTTCTTCGTGCTGACCGCGTCGGGATTCGTGCTGTTCGTCCTGTGGCTGGCGGTCAGCCGCTTCGGCAACATCCCGCTCGGCCGCGACGACGAGGAACCGGAATTCCGGACGGTGTCGTGGATCGCCATGATGTTCAGCGCCGGCATGGGCATCGGGCTGATGTTCTACGGCGTGGCCGAGCCGCTGGCGCACTACGTCACGCCGCCGCCGCGCACGGTCGAGGCCGAGACGCCGGAGGCCATCTCCACGGCGATGGCCACCACGCTCTTCCACTGGACGCTGCACCCGTGGGCCATCTACGCCGTGGTCGGCCTGGCCATCGCCTACAGCACCTTCCGCCGGGGCCGCCCGCAGCTGATCAGCTCGACGTTCATCCCGCTGTTCGGCCGCAAGCGCGCCGAGGGCGGCTTCGGCAAGGCCGTCGACATCCTGGCGATCTTCGCGACGCTCTTCGGCTCCGCCGCCTCCCTCGGGCTCGGCGCCCTGCAGATCGGCGGCGGACTCACCGCCGGCGGCTTCATGGACAACGTCGGCACCACCCTGCTGGTCACGATCATCGTGGTGCTGACGATCTGCTTCATCCTCTCCGCGGTGTCCGGGGTGTCCAAGGGCATCCAGTGGCTGTCGAACATCAACATGGTGCTGGCCGGCATCCTCGCCCTGGTCGTGTTCGTCGGCGGCCCGACCATCGTGATCCTCAACCTGCTGCCGACGATGATCGGTGACTACTTCGGCAACCTGGCACAGATGGCCGCCCGCACCGCGGCCACGGGCGGCGACGCCACGGCCACCTGGCTGGCGGGTTGGACGGTCTTCTACTGGGCGTGGTGGATCTCCTGGACGCCGTTCGTCGGCATGTTCATCGCGCGTATCAGCCGAGGACGGAGCATCCGGCAGTTCATCTCGGGCGTCATTCTGATCCCGAGCGCGGTGAGCCTGCTCTGGTTCGCCATCTTCGGCGGCGCGGCGATCGTCACGCAACGCGACGGAACCGACCTCGCCTCTCGACCCATCGAAGGCCAGCTGTTCGGGCTGCTCGACACGATGCCCCTCGGCGCGGTCCTCGGCGTGATCGCGATGCTGCTCGTCGCCATCTTCTTCGTCTCCGGCGCCGACGCCGCGTCCATCGTGATGGGCACGTTGAGCCAGCGCGGGACCATCCATCCCGGCCGCGGCGTGGTGATCTTCTGGGGATCGGTGATGGGCGCCATCGCGGCGATCATGCTGGTGGTCGGCGGCGGCGAGGGCGACGCCCTGTCCGGCATCCAGAACATCACGATCATCATGGCGGCACCGTTCGCGGTGGTCATGGTGCTCATGTGTGTGGCGCTGATGAAGGACCTGCGCGACGATCCGTTGGTTCGCCGTAGCCAGCGCTGCACCGTGGCGATCGAGCGGGCGGTCGAGTTCGGCACGACGAACTACGGCGACGACTTCTTCGTCCCCGTGAAACCGCATCAGACAGGTGAGATCCCCGTCGTGCCGACGAGCGGATCGGAGACGTCCACGGTTCGACCGACGGAGGACCGTAACGGCGGGCGCCCCCCGGGCCGCGACCGTGTGGAGAAGGCCACCTCCTGACAACACCGCCACCCGTCGTCCGTTCCTCTGATCAGCTGGCTCGGTCCGGCCTCTTGGCTCCACGCCCCGCTGTTTGTTGAGGAGACGTGATGTCGACTACTCCCGTCGCTGACGAGGTCCATGGGAACCGGACGATCCCCGGCACAAGCTCTTTCTGCTGACCGGGGAGGGGTGGCCGTACCTGCTGCTGGTACCGCTGATCCCGGTGGCGGTGGTGCTGGAGTTCACCCACGCCGGGGCCACGTGGGTGTTCCTCGCCTCGGCGCTGGGCGTCATCCCGACGGCGGCACTCATGGGGACGGGCGGCCGAGGAGCTGGCCGCCCGGTCGGGCCCGGAATCGGCGGGGTTCCTCAACGTCACCTTCGGCAACGCCCCAGAGCTGATCATCGCCCTGTTCGCACTGGGCGCGGGTCTGCACGAGGTGGTCAAGGCCTCGATCGTCGGCTCGATCCTGGGCAACATCCTGCTGGTGCTCGGGGTGTCGATGCTCGCCGGCGGGATGCGGCGCGATCGGCAAAACTTCGAACCCCGGGCCGCGTCGGCGCAGGCGTTGCTGTTGTTGCTGGCGACCGTGGCGCTGGTCGTGCCGGCGATCTTCGAGCTGGTGCAGGGCCCGGGCCTGCCCAGTCCGCGCGACCAGGCGGTGGCCTACCCGGCGGATGTGCTGTCGCTCTCGGTCGGGGTGGCGCTGGTGCTGCTGGTGTCCTACGCGGCAGGGTTGCTGTTCTCGCTCAAGACCCATGCCCATCTGTTCAACCCCGCGCACGAGGAGGAGGACCACGGCGGGGAGCCGTGGACGGTGCGGCGCAGCGTGATCATGCTGGTGTTGCCGGCGCGGCGGTCGGGACTCCGCGGCCTAGGCATTGTGATCGTCCGCCATCAGTCGCTCAGCCGCTCCGCTGGCCGACGCACTGGGTGAGCGGGTGCTCCTGCCTCGTCCGACAAGCCCGCCGTGCCGTCCCGCACCGCCTCCTGGACTACGCCTGAGCCTCAGGTCAAGATGGGTGGCACTTGTAGCCGAGTACCCGCAGGTCAGACTCCTGGTCCTGCACTTCGAACCACTCCGCGTGATCAGCGCCTCATGGCCGGTATAGCCGTAAGGGTCAACGACCAGCGGCTGGCCCGACGGCCGAGGAAGGAACCGCAAAAATGACGATCTCTCCGCTAATCTGGGCGGTCACGCTCGCGGGCATCATGCTGGTGTTTATCGTCGACTTCGTCGTCGTGGGTCGCAGGCCGAACGTGGTCGGGATGCG
>DATEOS010000333.1:0-2385 GCA_035273815.1 Candidatus Limnocylindria bacterium | reverse complement strand
CGGACCCGCGGCGGCAGATCCTGCTGACGCTGGTGGTGCTGCCGTTCTGGACCTCGTTCCTGCTCCGGGTCTATGCGTGGCAAGGGTTTTTGCGCTCAAACGGCGTAATAAACAACTTCCTGCTCTGGACCGGGATAATCGACACGCCGCTGGTGATGCTGCAAACCAACTTCGCGGTCTATCTCGGGATCGTCTACACCTACCTTCCGTTCATGATCCTGCCGCTCTACGCCAACCTGGTGAAGCTCGACGAGAGTCTGCTGGAAGCGTCGGCCGACCTCGGCGGCCGGGGCTGGCGGACGTTCTGGTCGGTGGCGCTGCCGATGCTGGTGCCGTCCATCTTCGCCGGGTCGATCTTCACGTTCTCCCTGTCGCTGGGCGACTACATCACCGTGCAGATCGTCGGTGGCAAGACCCAACTGATCGGCAACCTCGTGTACGCCAACGTCGGCGCGGCCGACAACCTGCCGTTCGCCGCCGCCCTGGCCACCATTCCCGCGGTGATCATGGTGATCTATCTGTACGCGGTCAGCCGCTCGGGCGCCCTGGAGGAGTTGTGACGCTGTCCCCGACCGCCCGCTGGATGCTGCGCCTGGCGATGGCCGTGGGCCTGGCGGTGATCTACGTGCCGCTGCTCATCGTTCTGATCAACTCGTTCAACATCGACCGTACGTTCGCCTGGCCCCCGCCCGGTTGGACCACGCAGTGGTGGGGCCGGGCCTGGGACAGCACCGGCGCCCGGCAGGCGCTGTGGACGTCGGTGCGGGCCGGCCTCGGCGCCACCGCGGTGGCGCTGGTGCTGGGCACGATGGTCGCCTTCGCGGTGCAGCGGTACTCGTTCTTCGGCCGCAACTCGGTGTCGCTGCTGGTGGTGCTGCCGATCGCGCTGCCCGGCATCATCACCGGCATCGCGCTCGACGCCGCGTTCCGCTCGGTGGTCGAGCCGGTGGGCATCGGGAAAGGACTGCTGTCGGTGGTCATCGGCCACGCCACGTTCTGTGTGGTGGTGGTCTTCAACAACGTCCTTGCCCGGCTCCGCCGGCTCGGCGGCAATCTCGAGGAAGCCTCCGCCGATCTGGGTGCGGACACCTTCCAGACATTCCGGTACGTCACCTTCCCGCTGCTGCGGTCGGCCCTGTTCGCGGGTGGGCTGCTGGCCTTCGCGCTCAGCTTCGACGAGATCGTGGTGACCACGTTCACCGCCGGGCCGGGCGTGCAAACGCTGCCCATCTGGATCTTCAGCAACCTGTTCCGGCCGAACCAGGCACCGGTGATCAACGTGGTGGCGGCGGTGCTGATCGTGCTGTCCGTCGTACCCATCTATCTGGCCCAGCGAATCTCCGCCGACGCGGCCGGCGGGGGCCGCGTCTGAGTGACTTCCACGGCGCGGTGGGCGCGGGCCGCCGGTCCAGCTCGTCAGCTCCGACGAGCCGCCGCTGCGGTGGGCCGCAGATCGAGAGGGATCCCGCCGTATCCGGTGGGCACCAAACGATCATGGGGAGCAGTTTTGGTTTGTGCCCCCGGCAGGATTCGAACCTGCGCTTTCGCCTCCGGAGGGCGACGCTCTATCCCCTGAGCTACGGGGGCTCAGCGCTGAGAAGCCTAGCAGGTGCCCGGGAAGGCTGACGAATCGCCACCCGGGCACGCCGCGTCAGCTGCCGCGCACCTCGGCGAGCAGGGAGTCGATCAGGTTGATCTCGCCCTGCTGGCTGCTGACCATGGTGCCGGCGAGCCAGGTGACGTCCTTGTTGTCGCTCTGCTCGACGATGGCCTGGGCCATGTGGATGCCGCCCAGGTGGTGCTGCCGCATCAGGGTCAGGAACTGCACGTCCAGGTCCTTACCGGTGGCCTTGCGCAGCTGGGCCATCTGCTCGGGGGTGGCCATGCCCGGCATCAGGCCGTTGACCACGCTGCCCTCGGAGCCGGGCATCCAGGACATGGCCGGCCGGCTGCCGGTCGGGTTCAGGCCCCAGTCGCGCAGCCAGGCCTGCATGTAGCCGATCTGGCCGTGCTGGGTCAGGGCGATGTCCGCGGACAGGCTGATGATCTGCGGGTTGGCCGAGTTGGCGTGCGCGATCATCGACATCTCGACGGCCTGCGCGTGGTGCGTCGACATGTCGCGCAGGAAGCCGGCCTCGGCCGAGTCGTCGCCGGGGTGCACGTTGCGGGTGGCGAGCAACGCCCCGCCCGCGCCGAGCAGCATGCCGACGATCAGCATTGCGGCCAGCCATGCGACGCCGAAAGTGAACGGGCGTTTGGCCGGCGCGCCGTCGGTCGGGGCCGCGGCGTCGGCCTCGGCCCCCGATGCGGTGGACACGCTCATCGTCAGGAGGCCTGCGGGATGTCACCCGTCACGGTGACCCCGCTGGAGCAGGTGGCGCCGGG
>DATEOS010000332.1:0-2014 GCA_035273815.1 Candidatus Limnocylindria bacterium | reverse complement strand
ATCCTGCATGAAGAACTAACCCTCCGAGATTCGAGAGGGTTTTAGCAGGAATCACTGGGCGAGCGAAGCCGGACGCCGATCCGGTGGGCCCCGCCGCAGCGCTTCGCGCCACTCGGCCGAGCTGTACGAGGCCGGATCGGTGTGGTCGAGGAAGCTCCGCAGCACGTGCAGGAAGTGCTCCGGATTGCTCTCGTGTGGGAAGTGACCACACTCGGGAAACAGCTCGAGCCGGCTATTGGGCATCGCGGCGTGGGCGATGTGCGCGTGGTGGCTGGGGATGACCGCGTCGCGCGCCCCCCACACCAGCAAGGTGGGCATGCCCTGCGTCAGGTAGCAGCGATCGAGCATGGTGATCGCCTGCCCGCGCCAGTCCACCACCGAACGCAACGTCCGCACGAACGCGCGCCGCGCGGTGATCTCGGGCAGGCTGTCGAACACGCGCATCAGGTAGTCGGCGTCGCGGCCGAGGTCGGTGTCCATCAGCCGCAGGGCCTGGAAGATGCGGTGGCTGACCTTGCGGGTCACCGGCAAGCGCATCAGCGGCAGCACCAGATCTGCGTTGGGCGCCGAGACCAGGCGCAGCAGCGGGTGCACCTCCGGGCAGACGCCCCCGCTGCTGACCAGCACCAGGCGCTCGCAGCGCTCGGGGTACTGATACGCGAACTGCATCGCCACGCCGCCGCCGAGCGAGTGGCCGATCACGGTCACCCGGTCGACCCCCAGCACACTCAGCAGGTCGCGCATGCCGTTGGCGTAGCCGGCAACCGAGTAGTCGGCGCGGGGCTTGTCCGAGCGGCCGTGGCCCAGCAGATCGGGCGCGACGATGGTGTGGTCGCGTGCCAGCTGCGGCAGCACGTGCCGCCAGGTGTCGGAGCAGTCCCCGATGCCGTGGATCAGCAGGATCGCAGGCCCCTGGCCGACATGGATGAACGCGCGTCGGTAGCCGTGGACGATTCGGTACTGCACTTCGGGGGAGAGCGTGGATGCGGGCTTGTCCCGCACGATCGCAGGCATCTGGACTAGGTTGCCTGACATAAATCCTGCATGAGGGGTCACTCGGCCGCCACCGGCACCGGATCCGGCGCGTGCGCGTGTTCGTGCTCGTCTGCGGGCGGCGCCGCGGTCACGGTGGCGAACTTGCAGGCGTACAGCACGCACGCCACCGCGAGGTAGCTGGCCGCCACCACCGGGCTCTCGAACACGCCGATGCGTTCACCGTGCATGAAGCCGAAGAACGTCAGCGCTGCGCCTGCGGCCGCGAAGGCCGCAGCCTTTTCGAACGTGCGGTCGATAATGCAGGCGCCGATCGCGCCCAGCATCAAGCCGCCGAGGATGGAGCCGCCGCCGAGAACTTCGAGCCCGTGGTAGAGGACGCCGGTCTGCGCCAGCTTGTCGAGGCCGACGGCTGCCGCGGTGGTGCCGGCCGCGCCGAGCACGTTGTCGATCTGCAGCTTGCCCCAGGCGGCCAGGTGCGGGACCAGCGCCAGCACGATCGCCGGGGCGTGGCTTCGCGGCGTCTCCTGGAACGCCTGCGCGCCGATCAACATGCCGATGTAGAGCAGGATGGGCGAGATCGCGACCACCGGGACCAGCGACACCATCACCGAGATGATGCCGAGCCAACTCAACACGATCACCACTACGCCCGTCGCCGCCGAGTACCCGATGCGTCCGCCCATGGACTTCCAGCCCGGGTGGCCGATGTACACCGCGTTGATGAATGGGTTGCCCATACAGCAACCGATCAAGCTGACCACGCCGTCCGCCGTGAGCACACGGGTGGTGGGGAAGCTGTCGCCGGCGACCGCCGCGCTCTCGACGTTGTCGATGGCCTCGACCAGGTCGTAGATGCCGAACGGGATCGCCGTGACCAGGATGATGCCCAGGAAGTCGAAGCCCGAGAACACGTGGCCGATCGCGGGCACGGGCACCGAGAAGCCGAAGCTCGAAAACGCCTGGCCGAGACTGGACGCGCTCATGCCGCCGATGCTGGCGCCGAAGGCGGTGGAGCCCC